>CANJRM010000104.1 GCA_947476645.1 Bacteroidota bacterium | reverse complement strand
TATGGCTCCTTGTCATCACAATCTATAATGCCATCATGGTCGCTGTCAAGAGCCACACCATGTGTATCAACAGGGCAACCTTTCTTAGTAGCAGGTTCTTTATCTAAAGCATTGATTACACCATCACCGTCATCATCTTTCAAAATGTCATCGGCAATTGCTTTTGGATTCATGTCTCCCAACTTCTTATACGTATGAACATTAGGATTTAACCAAAACATAGGTTCTGTACTCTTCTTTCCTCCTAAGTGAATATTGATATTGATAGATGTATAAGACAGGTTGTCATTATCTCTGGTCATTCCTGGGTGCTCATCCTGCTGCCATCTGTAACCGTCTAGCAAATCACTTCCTGTAATCAGCACCCGCTCTTCCAATCCAAGAGTAACCCATTTTGAAAGGTGAAACTGAAGACCAAGACCTGCCGTAAATGATGGAACAAACTGCCAGTTTTTAATACCCAACGTGTTATTTTCTTTTTCAGCAAACGACTCGTATTTACCATCATAAAGGTTGTCCAAAATCTTAAGGGCTTCTTTTCTATCGCTTTTAATACGGGAATTAACCCCGGAGGCTTGTGGTTTATAATAAAGCGCAGCAGCTTCTGAAAAATCATATACGTCTCCATTTGCATTAAGAGCATCAGTATAGGTTGTAAACATCATGGCACTTACTCCGGCAAGTACATATGCGTTTACATAATTTCTTTCTTTGTGAAAACTGGCATTTCCAAAATTCATAACTACTGCAAGGTGAGCCTCATGCATATATGTTCTGTAGTTATAAAAAAAGAACTTGTTCATGTTAAGCGTATCCTTGGTTTTGCTGGCAACTAAATTTGGATTATCCCAGTAGTTCACACGCTTGTCGTAGTAACCATGCAAAGCGGAGTTGAATTTAAGATTCGCATCAGGTTCCCAGTTTCTTCCCGTAGTACAGAAATAATTGTACCCTAAGCGCAACGAAAACATGTAGCTGAGTGCTTTACGAATAGTAAACCCAAATCCTACATTTTGAATAATTCCCTTGCCCATGTAATAAGGCTTAACATCGCCACTTACAAATGCCGAACCAAAATTTATTCCAAGTTCCCATGCATCTCTCGGCTTTGCAGGAAAATAATATTGATTACTGATGTAAGCTTGCTGTTGTTTTTGTTTTTTCTTGCCTTGTTGATATACGGCCGAGTCTAAATCGTAACGAGGCTGCAAAGGAGTTGAAATTTCTCTTCTACGATAGAAGTTGAAGTTCTTTGAAGCCATGTCTGGTTTCATGAATTGTGTTTGGTTCTGCGCGTCCTTTATTTGCTTCGTGGTATCAGAAGCAGCGGTATTTGACTTTTTTTCAGCAGTTGATTTTTTCGAATCCTTTGCTTTTGCCTTCGTATCCTTTTTAGTAACAGCTGGTTTAGTATTGGCAGTTTTTTTTGAGTCCTTAGAGGTAGAAGTACTGCTCTTCAATTTAGACGATTTATCAGATTTCGACTTCGTATTTTGTTGTGCATTAGCCACAGACACTCCCGCCAGTAACATCAGCACCAATAACAGGGTAGTAAATATCCTCATAGTCAACTAGTTTAATTCGCTTAACATAAAATAAAAAAACATCCGATTCCGCTGATGAGTTATCAACAGACAAGCTATACTGCCGCCAAAATAATAGAAAAAACTGAATATGGTAGGTGGAGAGATAAAATCCCCCTGAAAAATTTCAGGTTGTTATTAGGTGTTCAATAACACCAAAATCAATAAGCACGCTCTGTGCGGCCTTCCATGTAATTCATGAAGGCCTTGTTTGCTACTTTGTTGCCGCCAGGTGTCGGATAGTTTCCTGTGAAGTACCAATCGCCCAAATTATTAGGGCAGGCAACGTGTAAATCTTCAATAGTTTGATAGATGATTTCCACATCGGCAAAGATGTGGTTGGGACGAACTATTTCTGATATCTTTTTAGAAATTTCTTCAGGGGTAAACAAATCGTATAATTCCTTCACATGGTTTTTTACTTCAGCGGTAGGTTTGTTCTTATCCACTCTGCATTTTTCATAAACCTCGTCTAGTTTGGGGTTGAGATTTCGGTCTTTCAGCAAGCCAATTAATGCGCGGAAAGCAATAAAGTCATACATGCGGCTCATATCAATTCCATAGCAGTCGGGGTAACGAATCTGTGGGGCAGACGAAACAACGATAATTTTTTTTGGGTTCAGACGGTCAAGAATGGAAAGAATACTTTTTTGCAAAGTTGTTCCACGAACAATAGAATCGTCCATCACTACCAGCGTATCGGTATTTCCGTTGATAGATCCATAGGTGATATCGTAAACATGGCTCACCATTTCATCGCGCGATGTATCATCGGTTATAAAGGTTCTTGCTTTTACATCTTTCACCGCAATTTTTTCAATGCGCGGGTGAAGCGAAAGAACTTTGTTCATTGCCTGAATAGTAATGTTCTTATCGCTTGAAATGGTTTTGAGTTTGTGTTCTTTCAGATATTCTTCCATGCCTTCCATTAAGCCGTAAAAAGCAACTTCGGCAGTGTTTGGAATGAAGGAGAAAACGGTGTTTTCAAAATCGTGATTGATGGCTTTCAGAATAGCGGGAGAAAGCAACTCACCTAATTTTTTTCGCTCACTGTAAATTTCTTTATCGGTTCCGCGGCTGAAATAAATGCGTTCGAAACTGCACGATTTTTTTTCCTGCGGATCGCGGATTAAATCGTGTTTTACACGACCATCTTTTTTCACAACCAGAGCGTGGCCCGGCTGCACTTCGTGAATTTTTTCGAACGGAACATTGAAAGTAGTTTGAATAGCGGGACGCTCAGAAGCTACTACCACCACTTCATCATCGTAGTAATAATAAGCAGGACGAATTCCATTCGGGTCGCGAAGAACAAAGGCATCGCCATGCCCGAACATGCCCGCCATAGCATAGCCGCCATCAAAATCTTTAGCGCTGCGTGAAAGAATTTTGCGCACACTTATTTCGTTGATGATAAAATCAGTAATCTCTTTATTGGAATAGTGACGGTCTTTATACTTATCGAAAATGTGTTGCACTTCGGCATCAAGAAAGTGCCCTATTTTTTCCATTACGGTAATTGTATCGCTACGCTCGCGTGGGTGTTGACCAAGGGCAATGAGCATATCGAACTGGTCGTCCACATTCGTCATATTGAAATTACCGGCTAAAACAAGGTTACGCGTCATCCAGTTATTCTCACGAATGAAAGGATGGCAATAGCTATCGGTGTTTCTGCCGTAAGTGCCGTAACGCAAATGCCCGAGTAATAATTCGCCAATGAAAGGACTGTTTCGTTTAAACCAATCGGCTTCGGCAGCGGGGTTGTCAATCGGTTTTCTGTCTTTAGGAAAGGTGGCAAATATTTGACTGAACACATCAACAATAGGTTGCTGGTCGATACTGCGAACACGGTTAATGAAATGGCTGCCCGGGTGAGGGTCGAGTTTTATAACAGCGGCTCCCGCGCCATCCTGCCCGCGATTGTGTTGTTTTTCCATCAACAAATAAAGTTTGTTGAGGCCATAAGCCACGGTGTTATACTTTTCTACATAATATTCGATGGGTTTGAGCAGGCGGATAAGTGCAATGCCGCACTCGTGTTTGATTGAATCGCTCATAGGGACGGCAAATATAAATTTTAGATTTTAGAAGAAGAGAGATTCGGATTTTGCCTCTCAAAAAAATAACACTTTTAAACGCAAGAGGCAGTAAATTGAAAATATTCGTTTTGGGGTTTTACGTCATCCACTTAGCATACCACAATTGAAACAAAAACAAGTAGCTCAATCTGCCGAACTCTGCGGGTTCGCCACGCAAATATTTGTCGCGCATGATTATTACGCGGTCTACATTGAAAATATTTTGCGCGCGCAGATTGTCTTCGTTCAACACACTTACAAATAAATCTTTGAGTTCTGTGCGCAGCCAGGTTTCGAGTGGCACACCAAAACCCATTTTAGGTCGTTCCATAATTTCGCGCGGAACATAATCGTGCACAATCTCTTTCAGTAAATATTTTGCTATACCGTTTTTGTATTTGAAAGAAGAAGGAAGTTTTGCCACAAACTCAATAATGCGCTGGTCTAAAAACGGCTCTCTGCCTTCGAGCGAAACGCTCATGGTAGCACGGTCGACCTTCTGCAAAATATCATCCACCATGTAGGTTTTGTATTCGGTTGCTTGAAATTTTGAAAGCATGTCATTCGAAGAATTCAAAAGCGAACCTTCATCAAACGGAGTGATGAGTTTTGAAATTTCTGTGTTGAACAAACATTGTGTTTCATAAAAGGTCATGGACTGACTGATGATGTCGAAGCGCGCTACATCATCTTTGTTTTCAAAATAATCTTTGAGCTTGCTCCATTTGTTTTGAACCGAAGTATTGTGCTGCGCAGAAGCCGGAATCAGTTTTGCAAAAACGCTTTGTGCAAATGCAGGAATGCGATTGATTTGATTGATTCTGTCAACGGCATTGAAGTATTTAGGATAGCCTGCAAAAATTTCATCGCCTCCATCGGCAGAAAGCGCAACGGTAACTTTCTCGCGCGCCATGCGGCTGACTAATGTGGTGGGGATAGCCGAAGTATCGCCAAAAGGTTCATCGTAAATATGCGGCAGTTGCTCCACAATGGCGAGCGCATCTTTGTAAGTGCAAATATGCTCGTGATGTTCGGTGCCGAGATAATCAGCTACTGTTTTTGCATGATGCGCCTCATTATATTTCGGGTCTTCGAAACCAATGGTGAAGGTTTTTATTTTTTGCGAAGAGTGCTTTTGCAGCAGTGCCGTTACTGCTGTTGAGTCGTAACCGCCACTTAAAAAAACACCCACAGGCACATCGGCAATCATGCGATACTGAAAAGCAGAAAGCAGTAATTTTTCAGTTTCCTGTTTTGCTTCAGCAAAAGAAATATTGAGTTTGGGTTGATTGTAGCAATCGGTTACATCCCAATATTTTTGTGTGGTAACTTTTTGGGTGTTTAAATCAATTTCGAGAAAATGTCCGGGCAAAAGCTTGAACGTGTTTTCAAAAATAGTATGCGGTGCTGAAATATAGCCGCGCTGAAAATAAAGCGAGAGCGCACTGTAGTTGATTTGCTTTTTGAACTGCGGATGCGCATGGAAAATTTTCAGTTCAGAACCGAAGAGCAGCAAATTATTTTCATGATAAAAGAAAAGCGGTTTAACTCCCGCGCGGTCGCGGAACAAAATCACCCTGGCATTTTTTGAATCGTAAAGCGCAATGGCAAACATGCCAATGAAACGCTCCACACATTTGGTTCCCCAATGCGCGTAGCTTTTCAAAATCACTTCAGTATCGGAATGCGATTTGAAACTGTAACCGTTTTGCTCTAACTCTTTTCGCAGTTCCTGAAAGTTGTAAATCTCTCCGTTGAAAATGATGGTGAGCCCCGCGTCTTCAAACTGCATGGGCTGGTGACCAAGCGCAGAAAGCTCAATGATAGAAAGCCTTCTGAAACCCAAACCTATTTGTGCCTGCGCACTGTTGAACAATTCGTGACCGCTGTCATCGGGCCCGCGATGCAGAATGGTGTCACTCATTTTTTTGAGCAACTCGATGTTTCCGTTCTTGTTAAAATCAATAAATCCTGCAATGCCGCACATTGGGGCGAATGTAGCAATTTGAGAAAATGCTTATTGCCGATTTATAAGTAGGCAATTTTATCTACTCGGTTCTGATGCCTTCCGCCTTCAAATGCTGTTTCGATAAAAGCTGTTACACATTCCTTCGCCACATCGAGCGAGATAAAACGTGCAGGCAAGCAGAGTATGTTTGCATTGTTATGTTGACGAGTAAGTTTGGCAAGCTCTGCACCCCATGCAATTCCTGCGCGAATGTTTTGATGTTTGTTGGCTGTCATTGCCACACCGTTAGCACTTCCGCAAATGAGAATGCCTAAATCGAATTCGCCTTTCTCTACTCCGCTTGCAACGGGATGAACAAAATCGGGATAGTCAACGCTATCTAAACTGAAAGGACCAAAATCTTTTGTCTCCACATTTTTTGTTTGAAGAAACGCAATGATTTCTTTTTTGTATTCGTAACCGGCATGGTCGCCACCGAGTGCAATTTTCATAGAGAGTGTTTTTTGAGTAATGAATAGTTTTGTTTAGATGTTCTACATTTTTCCGGTGTTCAACCAACGTGCGCAATCTTCTCCCAAATTTTCAACACACAATTTTTCGTAACGCTCACTTGCTTCTTTGCTCAATGCATCCTTCCATCTTCCATTCGTCCCTTTGTTGATGAAGGTATCGGAACCACCATCCCAAAAAGCACCACCAAGCGGAACGCTTTTTACAGAATTCTTCTTCATGTATTCGAAACTGCAATGTTCTAAAATAGCATCCCACTTTGTTTCATCAATTTCAATAGCAAGAAATTCAGCCAGCTTTTTGATTTCACCCGGCATATCTGCCTTCAAATTCGCAAAGTGAATAAAGTGAACGTTGGGCTGGTTTCGAATTTCCCACCACGTGCGTATGTTTTCCCAGAATGGCCAAAACGGAAAACCATCTTTATCGAGCCAGTCATTGTAATACTGCACAATGTCGGGCGTTGGTTTTGCAATGGGTTCACCCACTAAGCCCGGAGTGTCGTTCAACGCATGGTACCAAAGATCGTTTGCGTTGGCGTGGTGGTTATACATACTCCAAACCACATCGCGTCCATCGCGACCTATGTAAATGTATTTTGCTTTTGGAGAGAACACAAGCGCATCGACCGGTAAATGTGTTTTCAAAAAACGTCTGTGCTCTTGCGCTTCCACCTCGGGCATCTTCACTTGCTTAGGCGGTACGCGTAAATCTAACCAGGGCGACATGTGCGCTACTTCCATTCCTTCTTCGCCATTAAAAAGAAGTTGCGAAACAATTTGCTGCAACCAGGTGGTGCCCGATTTGGCGTAGGTGGCTATGATAATATCGTTGTCGCGAAACTTAAAATCATTCCAGATGGTAGAATCGAAATGGTGGTTGTGAAACTCGCGTGTTTTTTGAGGTAGATTCATGTTGATTGATTTTATTTTTTAGAGTTGAACTTATCTAAGTATTTATCCCAGCCGTTTATTTTGCCAAGCGTTAAGGCTACACCATCCATGGCTGCAAATATTGCTGTTCCTACCGGATGGGCAGGCTCAGAAAATTTTCTCCAGTTGAGTTTCTTCTGTAAATACAGCCACTTCAAAAATCCCGTCAGAAGCGAATCGCCATCATCATGAAACGTAGCCCAGGCAGAAAACATTTTGTGTGCATCGGCATTGGGAGTATAGGTTACGCGTAAGGCAATAGACTCGTCTGAATTGTTTTTGATAGAGTGCGGTGTCATTTTGGGAACGAGTAAAGTTTCGCCTTCGTGCTTTACTATTTTTCCGCCATTCACCGTAAAGGTTACTTCGCCTTTTGTAACCGTAAAGTGCTCATCCATGTGCCGGTGAAAATGCGGAGGCACCATACCGCCTTTGGTACACTCCCAATCCATCACAAAGTTGTTTTCATCGAAACTGCGCGGAATGAATTTTTCTTTTCCGAGAGGAATTTCGCGGTTGAGGATATTTGCTCCCATATGATTGTATTTAGAGAAGGTTTATGCTGAAACAATCTGTTCTTTCTCTCGCCTCCTGTCATTTCTTGCGGCAATAAAAATACTCAACTCGTACAAAATATAAATAGGCACGGCTACTAAACATTGCGTAAACACATCGGGCGAGGGAGTAATAACACCCGATACAATCAGAATAATTACAATCGCATATCTGCGCGCACCTCGCATGGCTTTGGCACCCAGAATACCAAAGCGCGAAAGGAAGTAAACCACCATAGGCAATTCAAACACCGCACCAATAGCGAGCAGCATGACCGTGAAGAAATCAATGTAGTTATCAATGGTAAAACTGTTTTTGATTTTTGGGCTTATAGTAAAATTGACCGCAAAGTTGACGGAGAAAGGAATGATGATGAAGTAGCAAAACACCACGCCCACAAAAAAGAAAAACGAGCAGGCGAGAATTATAAGCGAAGTTTTTTTCTGTTGTTTCTCACCAAGTGCGGGAGCCACAAAACGCCACAACTCAAAAACGATATAAGGAAAAGCCAACACTAAACCAATGATGAGCGAATACTGAAACAGCAAAGTGATTTGCCCGAACATGGCGAGGTTTTGCAGTTCAAGCGGAATGTCTTTATCAATGCACATGCCCTCGCCTATGTGGTAGGTATTGGTGATGTAGCACAGCAAACGGTAAGTTGGAAAATCTTTGGAGCAAATGCCCAGGATGATTTTATCAAACACAAAATCGTAGAAAATACCCACGAACGAAGCGCAAACCACAATGGCAATTACTGAACGAATCAAATGCCACCGCAACGCCTCGAGATGGTCGAAGAAACCCATTTCGGCTTCGGGATTAGCAGCATTCTTTTTGCCTAACATGGCGCGAATGTAGGAGAAGATAGGAAAGTGGAAAGTGGTTTAACTCACCCTACTCATCTGCAAATTACACACCACCGTTTTATCGGTCAGGTGAACGATGGTTTCTGCGGTTTCATAATCTTTTAGTTTGGCGGTAAGCGGTTGCTCGTGCATGAGCGTAGTGCCTATGGTAAATTTGCCCTCGCTGTTAGTGCTTACTTTATTTCGACCGTTGGCAAATTGCAGTTTTGCACCCGCCAGCGGCAAGCCTGTAGCAGCATCGGTTACTGTTCCGTTTACTGTGAGCAAAATTCCTTTGCGCGCATACACCACGCCCCAGGCGCGGCCGTGTTCGCGCATGCCTTCGCGCGGCAGTTCGTTGTAAAAACTCTGCACCTCGCTCCATACTTTTTTAATAACAGCATCGGTCTCTTTATTCAGTTTTTGCAAAGCCTCCTGCGCATTATCGAGGGCATCTTTGGCATTGCTGCCGCGGCTTATTAAATCTTTGTAAGCCAAATATTTTACCTGCACCTCGGCTGCTGAAGGGCGGCTCATAGGGGTGCCACCCGCTGCCACCAGCAGTTGCTCGCCCTTTACAATACTTTCAGCCGCCTGAACTATTTCCCACTCGCGTTTCATGCTTGGCAGCACATCGTTTTCTATCGGCAAACCAAAATAACCGCGCATAGCCGGTTGGTATTCGCCCCGTTTAATGCAAAAATTAAACACCTGATGATAGTGTGCACAAAACATAAGCGTTTGCGCTTTCAGCTTTTCTTTTTGGCTCATAAGTGTAGCCAGCTCGGCCTTTTTATTATTAATTTCCCGAAGTCCCGCTCTAAAAAGTGGCTGAATGGCATCCAATCTGTCCCTGGTGCGGGGCATTAGTATATCGCTGTTCATCGCCTGGTCGCGTTTTAGCTTCGCCATCATTAAAGCTACATTGCGGGTATAGCTACTTTTAGGAAAAAACTTGGCTTCGCTTGAGTTTTTGTTACTTTTCATACATTTTTAGGTGTAAAATGAATAAATTATGCTTGTTTTCAGATTACTAATATATAGTTTTATTCAAAAAACATGATATTAACTTTAGGTAAATCAAAATTTATTTAACCAAAGTAATATTTAGTTTAAGCTTAGATAAGTAAATTTTAAATAAATAAAATAACAGTATAAGCTAAAGACACTATAGTTTATAAAATACAATAGTAGACTAAAGTCAAAATAAATTATTTTAAATTTATTATTACTTTAGTAAATGCTAAGTTTAAATTTATTTAAACAAAATAAATATTAGCATACTACTATTGAACCGTTTTAAAGCCAAACAGGGGTTTGCAGGTATGGCAGGTAATGTTTTTGAGGCAGAAATTAAGGTGGCTCAGTTAGTATGCCGCTTCCTTAAAACAATAAAGCCACCTCTTTTTTCAAAGAGATGGCTTTGCTTTATAAAACCCAAACTTCTAATGCAGATTAATAATGTGCGAAGTGCCGTTTACTGTTACCACCGCCTGATTATCGCAATCACCGTTTCCAAAATCAATCGACTTATCGGGCTTGCCGCTGCGCTGAATTAATACACTGCCTTTTACAAAGTGGCGTCTGCAGCCCGGTGCCAGGTTACGAATAAGCGGGTCAACAATGGTGCAGGTAAAAGGATTGCCTTCGCTGTCTGTTCCGCTGGCAGTGCCGGTAATGCTGTACTGGTCATCATCGCGTTGTGGAGTAGCTGCGCCTGCAATCCATTCGCGGGTTCGGTCAGATGTCCATATAATAGTGCCTGCATTATTTGCCAGAATAATTTGCCCCTGAACATGAATGCTGAACGAAGGGTTTCCTGCGCCATTCAATCCATCGTTATGAATTGTTTTTGTGCCAAGCACCTGATTATCGTTTACAAAGAAATCCTGAAACGTAACGGTAATGGTAGTTCCCTGCGCGCGGTAAGGGCCATCGTAGCTAATCAAAATTTTTCCTTTGCGGGTTTTGCCGTCAATGCCGGTGCAGCCGGTGCCAAAATCAATAGTAGTTGTGCGAATAGCCGAAATGGTATCGCGTGTTACTACAGCGCAACCGCTCAATAAACTATTGGCATCTTCATCTTTGTAAGAAACCGAACCCGTTTGGCTGGCTTCGTCAGATACATTGTGCACATCATTGTAAGTTTCATCGGCCAGCGCCTGATTATCGGCAGCGGTAAAATCAGAAGCTGATTTGTCTTTGTTACACGAGTTAAGTGTAATCATTCCGGCAAACAAAAATGCAGTGCCGATGGTTTTAATCATTGTAGTTTTCATAACGTATTGTTTTTGTGAAGCCGCCAACAGCACCCGCTTTTATCTGTTGTGAACTCCGTTTATTATTTGTTTATGCGGGCATATCCAATCTGCAACTACGACCTCAGGAAATCAGAATGGTTTAAACAGCGCAAAAAAAACGGGCAATTGCCCACACTAAAATTTTTGCAGAAGTAAAAACCCTTCTTTATTTTCCGTCAACCAAAAACAATTTCTATGGAACCAATCTTAAAAGCCAAATGGAGAAAGTTAGACGGAACAAAAATTGAAACGCACATCAGCACCGCTGTCGAAAACTCATTAATCAACGAGCGCGAACTCGGCAATCAAATTAAAGTATGCATAGGTACCGACTCGCAAGTGCGCGGCACCGAAACCGAATTTGCCACCGTAATTGTTTTGCTGCGCAAGGGCCGAGGCGGCTTTATGTTCATCAACAACGAAAAGACCACGCGAAAAATGAGTTTGAAAGAACGCCTGCTTACCGAAGTAGCGCGCTCCATTGAAATTGCTTACGCGCTTTGTCCGCTCTTCGATAAATACCAAACCGAGCTCGAAGTACATGCCGATATCAATACCAATCCGCGCTTTGGTTCAAACCTTGCGTTGAGCGAAGCCATGGGCTACATTCTTTCCATGGGCTTCACCTTCAAAGCAAAACCCGATGCCCATGCGGCAACTTGCTGTGCTAATAAAGTAGTGTAAACTCTTTCGCTCGTTTATTGTTTATCTTTAAGCTATGAATCCATTTGTCTTCTCCGCCATTTGCATTTTCACTTTCATGTGTTTCATGTTTGTGGCAGCGCAATTGAAGAACGATAACAGCATTGTCGACATCGGCTGGGGAATTGGCTTCATCATCGTTACATCGATTACCTATTTTGTTTATGGTGATGAACGGTTTCATCAAAAACTTGTTAGTTATCTGGTAATTGTATGGGGTCTTCGCCTGTCTATGTATATAGGTATCCGCAATCTTGG
>CANJRM010000103.1 GCA_947476645.1 Bacteroidota bacterium | reverse complement strand
AATCAACACCACTGCGCACAATGTAGCGGTATATGGTATCGCAGCTGGTTCATCGAATCAAAACGTTGGTGGCCGTTTTGAAGCCACCGATACAGTGGGTGTAAACTACGGCTTATTTGCCACAACAGGCGGCAGTTCAACTGCGGGTTATGCGGGTTACTTTGATGGCGATGTGCACGCTACAGGCACAGTAACATGGACCAGCGACCAAAATTTGAAAACCAATGTGCGAAACATAAACAGTAACGATGCACTTGCTTCTATACTAAAGTTAGAACCTAAAAACTATGAATACCGCACGGCAGATTACCCATACCTGAACTTAGCACGCGGCAATCAATATGGTTTGCTTGCACAAGATGTGCAGCAGGTGTTACCCGAGTTAGTGAGTGATATTACACAACCCGAACGCTTAGATAAAAACGGTAAGCAACAAAGCCCGCGCTTTGAATACAAGGGATTGAACTATGTAGGCATAATACCTGTGCTGATAGGTGCGGTAAAAGAATTGAAGGGAGAAAATGATTCATTGAAGCAGGTTATTAACGACCGCCTCAATGCAATGGAAGAAAGACTAAACAACTGCTGCCGTGCCGAAGGCTCACGCAAAACAGACGATACTGAAGGCAGCAACACAGCACCACCTGCCAACGAAAAAGGAACACAGGTAAACCACATGAGTGTGGAGTTGAGTTCAATGCAGGTGATAGTGTTAGAACAAAACGTTCCTAATCCTTTTGCCGAGCAAACGAGTATTTCGTATTTCGTGCCCGAGAACATGAACAATGCACAAATCATTTTTACCGATATGCTGGGCACAGTCATTAAAACAGCCGATATTAAAACAGGTTATGGAGTAATGACGGTGTTTGCCTCTAATCTTTCGACCGGACAATATAGTTATACTTTGCTGGTAGATGGAAAGACAATTGAGACGAAGAAGATGGTGAAGAGTAAATAATGCAAATGAGAGAATTAGCGAATTAGCGGATGTGAGAATGAAATACAATTGAAGGCAGAAACAACCAATTGCCGAAATACAAACAGCCCTGAGAGATTGGGGCTGTTTTTTTTGTTTTAGACGAAAAGTGGGGTTTTTGAGTGATTTTTGATAAAAAGTGGGGTATTTGAGCTTTGGCATGGTGTAAAACAGACAGGGCATGTCATAAAACAGAGTCGGCATCGCGTAAAACAGAGCGGGCATCGCTTAAAACAGCGAAGGCAAGTCATAAAACAGAGCGGGCATGTCATAAAACAACGCAGTCAAGTCGTAAAACAGCGAAGGCATCGTGTAAAACAGAGCGGGCATCTCATAAAACAGTGGAGGCATAGCGTAAAACAGTTGAGGCATCGTGTAAAACAGAGCGGGTGTTATGGTATTCAAAGGGGTTCCGGCTGTTTGTATTCCCGCAAACAGGCTGTTAAAGACAAATGCAAGCGGGACAGGTCGGGTTAGGGATAGAACGGAAATCCTTTTTTTGCTTTTCGCGAGATATAACCACCCCGCCCTAAAGGGCAGCCCTCCTTAAAAAGGAGGGGAATAATTAAAGACAAGCAAAAAAAGATTGAAGTGAAAGCCCGACCGCCTGCCCTGCCTGCCGGTAGGCAAGGTTTGAGGCGGTAACCCCACCAATTAGAATTTTTATTTTGCACCCGATGAACATCTTCTTCTGCCCTCTCGCTACCCTCGATGAATACTGCGCCCTTGACCAAACCGAGTCGCGCCACATAGCCAACGTGCTGCGCAAGCGCGAAGGAGAGGAGCTTTTTGTTTTTGACGGCCGCGGAAATCTGTTTGATGCGCGCATTCAAAGCATAGGCAAAAAAGAAGTAATGGTGCATATAGTACGCCTCATGCAAACCGAGGAGAGCAACAAACCCAAACTGCACATAGCCATTGCCCCGCCAAAGAATATCGAACGCTTCGAATGGTTTGCCGAAAAAGTAACCGAGCTCGGCATAAACCAAATTACCCCGCTGCTGTGCAAACACAGCGAGCGCAAAGAACTGCGTGCCGATAGAATTGAAAAGATTTTGCTGGGCGCCTGCAAACAAAGTTTAAAACTTACGCTGCCTGTGCTTAATCCCATGATGAAGCTCGAAGATTTTTTAGCGCAGCAGAAAAACACCGCACAGAAATACATTGCCTACTGCGATGAAAAAGCTATTCATTTAAAAAACGCTTACCGCGGAAACTTTGATGCCGTAGTCATGATAGGACCCGAAGGTGATTTTACAAAAGAAGAAGTTTTGTTGGCAGCGAAGCACGAATTTGAAACGGTGTCGCTCGGTAAAAGCCGCCTGCGTTTAGAAACCGCGGGTATATTTGCCGCTTCGGTTTTTAATTTGGCGAACGAATAATAGTTTAGCTCTGCATGAAAAAAATAATTTTTCTTTTCTCCTTTTTTGTTCTCGCTTCCTCGTTTACTCCCGTTGATAAACCGCTAAAGATTGCTCTGCTCAAATACAATGGCGGTGGCGACTGGTATGCCAATCCTACTTCGTTGCCTAATCTGGCCAAATATTGCAATCAGAATTTGAACATGAATATTGAAACCGATATTCCTACGGTGGAAGTAGGCAGTGCCGATTTGTTCAACTATCCTTTTGTGCACATGACGGGTCACGGCAATGTGGTGTTCAACGAACAGGAACTCGATAATCTGCGTGCCTATTTAATTGGCGGTGGTTTTCTTCATGCCGATGATAATTACGGTATGGATAAATTCATTCGCGTGCAGCTCGAAAAGCTTTTCCCCGGCAGTAAATTGATTGAACTTCCGTTTTCGCATCCTGTCTTTCATCAGAAATTCGATTTCGCCAATGGCCTTCCTAAAATTCACGAGCACGATGGCGCACCACCACAGGCATTCGGTTTATTCCACGAAGGAAGATTGGTAGCCCTATACACTTACGAGTGTGACTTAGGCGATGGATGGGAAGACCAGAGCGTGCACAAAGACCCTAACGAAGTGCGCGAGAAAGCGTTGAAGATGGGCGCGAATATTTTGCGTTACGTTTTTAGTAATTAAGAATTCTGTAAGGCGTTCTCCGCTACATTATGCGCATTTGCCATCAGCGAAAGCGTGAGTCCTTTACCCGGCAAGTATTTTATTCCTGAGCCATCTGCAACAAAAACGTTTTTAGTATCTCCCAATAAACCATTGTTGTGAATAGTGAATCGCGCATTGGTTTCGGCAAAAGGCAAAATGCCTGCATAGTGAATACCTGAGCCATTTCCCGGATTAATTTTCTTCAGCACAAAACAATTAAGCTGACGAAGTGCGCTGGAGAACAGTCTCTCGTTCGCATTTATTTTCTGTTGCTCCGAACTATTCTGTTCGTAATTTACCGAGAGCGAATCGCCACTAAGCTGCGCGGCATCTTTTTTAAGCGAAAGGTATTTCTGTTCGCTACCGCGCTCGGGATGAAACAAACCAACGATAGTAAAAGCAGGCATCATCCATTGCAGAAAACGATAAGCGTCTTTCACACCCATCGGAGTTTCTTTCAAAATGTGAAAAGCCATCAACGAACGATAACTGTAAACAGAACCCATAGCCACATCCATATTGTTTTGCTGCGGGTCGTGGAAAAGAGAAAGTTGCGCGAAACCTATTTTGCGTTCATCGGTATCTTTACCAAGAAGGTAAGGCTGAATAGCCGGCAGATAACTATAAGGATTTGAAATAACAGGAAGCTTAACATCATATGCATTGAACGAGCGCAACACAATGCGCGCAGTGCTTAAACAACTGGCTGCTAAAATCAGTTTCCTGCAACGGAATGAAACAGTTTCATTGGTGTAAATGGCTTTGCATTCAACCGTTACAAAACCATCGGCTTCTTCAAACTTCATTACCACTAATCCACCGCGGTAACTGAAATTGTTTTTCTTCTTCAACTCTTCCACCGTAAACGAAGGACGATACGCACTCTTGTCTTGGTCGCAATAAAAATCGAGGTCTTTATACTGATACGCCTTGCGCGAATCTTTTTGCTGTGTAAGCAAAGCCAGGGAAGGTCGACCCATATAAAATCCCTGCCTGTTCAACTTCTCTTTCTTCTTCGAATAGTTTTCAAAAAGATTTTTTCCGTTCGAATCGAAATGAATCGAAGGCATTAAGTTATTCAATGAAGAAGCGGTGTAGTGCTCCGCATCATCTTTTGTTCCGCTGATGCCGATGCGATTAGCAACAGTTTGATAAGCAGAGTTCATTTGGGCCGCGTCTAAACCGGCAGCTTTTAATTCTTCATTCGAAAAAACACAACAACCCAATCCCCATCCGTTACCCAAACCACCGAGAGAAAGCGATTCGAGCGGAGAAAAGTTTTTCGACAGCATCGGCATCCAACGATTGACTTCTTCAATCATGAATTTGCGTGGAGGCGTTAAGTGCTCACCCGTTTTTACATCGCCAAAAGGAATTCCTTCAAAATCTTTTCCTATGAAGAATTCGTGTTGTGCATTTTCATTTTTACGCACACTTAAAAAATCATCATCGGGTATTGTGCCTGCATATTTTGAATCGGTAATTCCGCCATCGAGCATAAGCACCTGTACGCCCTTCTCCACCAGCGTTTGTGCAGCCATTGCTCCTGTGCATCCCGAACCAATAATGATGTAGTCGGCTGTTTCCATTTAAAAGAAAAGTAGAATGATGCTTCCCGCTAAAGCTTTCAGCAATTGAAAGAATGCGCGAACGGTTAAACTGAAAAAATGAAAAGCAGAAAATTGCTTCGGTTGAAAAAAATCAAAGTAAAGCGGATTGGTTTCGAGAATCGCAAACGAAATAATCATTCGTTTGCGGAGTTTGTGTTTCGGTAAAAACATTCCGAAAGCAGCATCGAGCAAGGTAACAGTCCAGGAATTATTCAGGATGAAGCGCAACAGCCGTTCTTCTTCTTCATTTAAAATAGTGGCTTCCTGTTTTATGGCACGCTCAAATAAAGAAAGCGATTGTTCATCGGCATTTTTACCGAGCAAATAATTCGTGTAGCAGTTCATTTCTTGCCGGCTAATCGAAAACTCACTCATGCTTTTTCTTTCTTGTCAATTTTCTGTTTGAGTAAGGCAAGTTCCTGCGCCAGCGTTTTGTTTTCGTATTGCAGTTTTGAAACGGTAAGCGACAAGTGGAGCAAATAAATAAGCACAGCAAACAAAGCTCCCGCGAAAAGTAAATTAGGCGGAGCAATTACGCCAAATGTGTGCGCTAATATTTCAAGCGCGTTGCGCCACACCGAAAGCACAATCAAAACAAAAGTGGAGAGAATCCAGATGAACGCATATTCCTCGCGCAGTTTTCCTTTTTTTATTTGCCACATCACATAGCCCAGAAAACAAAGGCTTCCTATAATGGCGATGATTTGAATTCGTTCCATGCTTATTGTCTTAGGTAAGTAAAAATGATGGCAATGGTTACTTTGAACATATAATACACAGCGCCAAATCCGCGAATAGATGATTGTCCACCCATGCGCTCGTTCATTTGCACTGGCACTTCGCCAAACTTCAAACCGTTGCGATTGTAAATAATCAGCGCTTCGGGCTCGGGATATTCATCGGGGTAATAAGCGTAAAGCAATTTCATGGTTTTGCGATTCATCATTCGCATACCTGAAGTGGAATCGGTTACGGTTTCACCCGTGATGAGTTTAAGCAGCAACTGAAAATACTGAATGCCTGTTCTGCGCATGAACGTTGATTGAAAACCTTCCTTCTCAATATAGCGCGAACCAATAGCCACATCCCAATTGTTAGCGACTAATTGTTTTTCCAAAACAGGAATAAATTGTGGCGGGTGCTGACCGTCACCATCTATCTGCACACAAAAATCAAAACCGTTGTCAAAGGCATATTTAATTCCCGTTTGCACCGCGCCACCAATGCCGAGATTAATAGGAAGATTCAACGCCACACAATTCAGCGTTCCAATAATTTCCCTGGTAGAATCTTTAGAGCAATCGTTCACCACCACAGGAGTTAGTTGTATGTTATCGCTACTTGCTGCATGCACCGCACTAACCACCGAAGCAATGCTTGCTTCTTCGTTGTATGCAGGAATAATAACAGCTACGCGAATAGTTTGATTCATTGCGCTAAAAATAGAATTCTTAAAAATACTTTCTTTGTTAGCGTAGAAATAATTAACCACAAATGCGCGTAGGAATTACCGGTTCGAATGGTTTTATAGGCAGTGAACTGGTGAAACATTTTCTTTCAGCGGGAAATGAAGTGGTGTTATGCCAACGTAGAAAACCCGAAACGCTTCAAGCGAACACATCATTTGTTCATTTTGATTTGAACGATGCTTCCACTTTTCCCGATGTTTCGAAACTCGATGTTTTAATTCATACTGCTTTTATGCCGTATGAAAAGGGCAATGATTCTTCGAGAAAGAATGTGGAGCAAACACTTGCTTTGAGCGAAGCATGCATAAAGAATAATGTGCAGTTTATTTTTTTTTCTACGCTTTCTGCTCACGAAAGTGCATTGTCAGAATATGGCAAGCACAAATACGAACTCGAAAAAAAGTTAGACACGAGTAAAGTTTTGATTTTGAAATTAGGATTGGTGATTGGTGCTGAAGGACTTTATAGTCGTATTAAATCTATCGTAGCAAAATCACGAATCATTCCACTGATAGGTGGTGGCAACCAGCCCGAACAAATTGTTTTAGTAAGCGATGTAGTGAAAACAATTGCTCTTTGTATTGAAAAGAAAACTACGGGAATTTATTGCCTGGCATCGCACAGAACTTACACCCTGAAAGAAATTTTTTCACGCGCTGCAAAACAAAGCGGAAGAACTCCTTTGTTTATTCCTGTGCCATATTTTGTTGCTGATATAGCTATTGGGTTAGTAGAATTATTGCATTTGCCTTTTCCTGTGTCGAAGGAAAACTTACTTGGTTTGAAACGTATGATTCCTTTTGAAACAAAAGATGATTTGAAGAAGTTGGGAGTGGAGTTAGGGGAAAATTTTTAAGACCTCTATTTCCCGATACAAAACTTGGAGAAGATGTTTCCTAGTATCTCATCGTTCGTTACTTCACCTGAGATTTGTCCGAGGTATTCTAAGCCGCGCTTGATGTCTAGCGCAACCAAGTCTCCTGTGTTTTGATTTTCGATTCCAACCTTTACCTCGTTTAATGCTTCGTTTGCTTTCAACAGCGCTTCGTAATGCCTTGCGTTGGTTACCACTGTTGAGTCTGGTTGAAGGTTGGACGTTGCGAGTTGAAATAATTTTTCTTTCAGCAACGGAATATTGTATTGTGTTTGCGATGAAATGAAAAGCAAGTGCGGAAAATTCTTTCCTGATTCTTCAATCACTTTATAAAACGGAGCAGTTGCTTTCCAACTGGCTTTGTCAATTTTATTTCCAACAATAATTCCGTTGAAGCCAAGCAATTTAAGTTCGTGAATTTCTTTTACCAATTCTTCGGGTGTAGTGGAGTTTACATCGAACAGATAAATGTAAACAGAGCTTTGCTTCAACTTCTCCATTGTTTTTGCCACGCCTAACTTTTCAATTACATCTTCGGTAGTTCTTATTCCTGCAGTATCAATAAAACGAAACTGAATGCCGTTGATGTTGAGCACTTCTTCAATAGTGTCGCGTGTGGTGCCGGGAATTTCAGAAACAATTGCACGCTCTTCGTTGAGCAAAGCATTGAGCAAAGTTGATTTACCGGCATTCGGCTTTCCCGCAATTACCGTGTTTACCCCGTTCTTAATTACGTTGCCGAGTTTGAAAGATTCAATCAGTGGTTTCAGTTTTGATTGTATGGCATCAATCAGTTCTATCAGTTTTTTGCGGTCGGCAAACTCTACATCTTCTTCACCAAAATCTAATTCGAGTTCAATAAGCGAAGCGAAGTTGACGAGTTCGGTGCGAAGGATTTTTATATCGTTCGAAAATCCACCGCGCATTTGTTTCAATGCTAAATCAAGTGAAGCGGCTGAGTCGCTCGCAATTAAATCAGCTACTGCTTCGGCTTGCGATAAATCAATTCTTCCATTTATAAAAGCGCGCAATGTGAATTCACCGGGTTTGGCTGAGCGTGCTCCGTTTTGAATCAGCAACTGAATAATCTGTTCAGCAATAAACGGAGAACCGTGACAGGAAATCTCCACCACATCTTCAGTAGTAAAACTTTTTGGCGCGCGAAAAAGCGCAACCATTACTTCATCAATTACTTTTTCTGCATCAACAACGTGACCGTAATGAACCGTGTGTGATTTCTGTTTTTCTAAATTCTTTCCCTTAAAAACTTTCGCTGTAATTTGAATGGCTTCGCTGCCTGACAAGCGAATAACACCAATAGCCCCAACTCCTTGTGGTGTGGCGAGTGCCACGATTGTTTTGTTATCCATTATGCTCCAATCGGTCTAACTTCAATCAAATCACCATCCTTATAAGTAGGGCATTCCTTCGCAATTTCAACAGCCGCTTGTAAATCTTCGGCTTCAATAATGTAGTAGCCGCCAACGCCCTGACGCACATCGCGAACTGGCTGCACTACTAAATCTCCGTTAATTAATTCAATGAGCCGACCATCACTTTGAATGCTGTTACCATCTTTGAAAATACCACGTGCAGTAAGGTCACGCGCCCATTTCATGTGCGCAGCAATAATTGCATCAAGCTCTTCTTTTGGAATGGGATAGCGAGTGAGGTCTTCGCGGATGAGTAAAATGAATTGTGCCATGGTTGAGAGTTTAGGCAACGAAGTAAAGAAGAATGTTTGGTTCGGTAAAATGATTTTTAATTTGCGTCAAAATTTACAATATGAAGAACATGCTCAACTGGTTTGAAATTGCCGCAAGCGATTTTGACCGCGCTCAAAAATTTTATGAAACCATTTTCGGGTTTACTATGCAAACCATGAATATGGGAGTGAAGATGGGTTTCTTTCCATCGGATGAAGGCAAAGTAAGTGGTGCAATTTGTGCCGGACCCGATTACAAACCATCGGCTGATGGTTCGCTGATTTATTTGAATGCGAATCCCGATTTAAATGAAGTGCTTTCAAAAGTGGAAGAAGCAGGAGGAAAAGTTTTGTTACCTAAACGACAGATTTCTCCCGATTACGGTTACATGGCTTTGTTCATTGACAGCGAAGGAAATCGCATGGCACTTCACTCTAATAAATAAGTGCCGAGAAATTATGTCTTTAAAAATTCTCTTCGTTTGTCTCGGAAACATTTGCCGTTCTCCTATTGCGCATGGTTTACTGAAACATAAAGCCGAACTCAAAAATTTAGATTGGGAAGTTGATTCTGCCGGCACAAGCGATTGGCACGAAGGTGAATTGCCGAATGAGAAATCAATTAAAGTGATGAAGGAACACGAAATTGATATTACCTATCAGCGAAGTCGTCCGTTACGCAGAAAAGATTTAGAGCACTTTGATATTATCTATGTGATGGACAGTAGCAACTATAAAGATGTTACCGATATGGCGAAGAGCGAAGAGGAAATTTCTAAAGTGCATTTAATCATGAATGAACTAAATTCTGGTATGAACCAGCCAGTTCCGGACCCGTGGGGACTAAGCGAAAAGCATTACGAAGAAGTTTATGAAATGCTGGATAAAGCAACGGATAAGGTAATAGAGAAGTTAAACAAGAAATAGGGAATATTCTGCATTCTGCATTCCGCATTACTCCATCAATCCTCTTCCGTGTTTTTTGATGCCGCCTTGTTCGAGCAAACCATTTTTTACTTTGTCTAGAACTCCGTTTACAAAGTCTTTACTTTTAGGAGTGCTGTAGAGTTTAGAGATGTCGATGTATTCGTTGATAGAAACTTTTACAGGAATAGTGGGGAAGTATTTCAACTCACTCACGGCTAATTTCATCAATATCAAATCGAGTACTGCCACGCGGTCCATTTCCCAGTTTTTTAAATTCGGTTCAATAATGGCGGTGAGTTCTTCGTTGTTCTGAATGGTTTTAATAAGCAGTTGAATCGCAAACTTTTTTTCTTCTTCCCATTGGTCTAAGCCCTGAAAAAAGTTGTCGGCTTTATCAGCACTAAAGGTGTCAATATATTTTCCGGTAACGTGAACAAGTAATGTATAATCATCATCATAGTTGATGAAGATTTCTTCAAGATGATGTTCTAAATCTTTTTCGCTCTGAAATATTTTTTTGAGAATGAAGCCGATAATTTCTTTGTCCTGCTCAAGGTTGGGTTGTGCCAAAGCCGAATACTCTTTGTATTTAGGTTTGGTAGAAAGCTCATTGAAAAGTTTCTTCACCACATCTGTTGCAATGTGATGGCGAATGCCTTCTTTTTTTACGAGCGCAAGAAAGGCATCGTTGTTTTGCAAATACTGAATAATGGAATTGGCAGCAATGGTAGTGCTGGCAACGTTATCTTCTTCTGTTTGAATGTATTTGGAAAGTCGTTTGGCTTTGTCAACCATAGAGTAGTTACAAACCTCTACAAGATAGAGCAGGTTAGTGAGATACAACTGTACTGACTTTTGAATCTGTTCACTCAAATGAGTTTCGAGTTTGGTGAGCGGAATATCGCGATCCATTTCCCACGCATACAATATCTGCATTACCTTAATCCGCAAATTTCTTCTTCCGAGCATGAACAGTTTTTTAAAGAACTATGATTGATACAATTAAACTTCTCCTAATTCAACTTCGCTTTTGCAATTCTATCTGCCGCTATTCGTATAGCAGCTTCCTGTGTAGGAATGTTTTCCTCTTTTGATTTCTTGAAAATTTCGAGCGTGCGACCGTAAATATTTTCAATCAGCAAATTCGATTCAGCTTCTCCCAGTGAATGAACTTCGCGATAGCAATTGATAACACCGCCCGCGTTAATCAAAAAATCTGGCGCATAGATAATCCCTTTATCCAATAGCATTCGACCGTGAAGATTCTCATCGGCTAATTGATTGTTTGCCGCGCCTGCAATAATGGAACAACGAAGAGTTGAGATAGTGTCGGAATTTACAGTAGCTCCCAATGCGCAGGGTGAATAAACATCCACATCCAAATCATAAATTTCGTGAGTGCCCACAACTGTTGCGTTGAATTCCTTTGTTGTGTTTTCTAAATTAGTTTGGTTGATGTCGGTAATAAAAACCTTGGCACCTGCCGCAGTTAAATGCCCCACCAAACCGTGACCAACATGACCAACTCCCTGCACTGCCACGCGTTTGCCTTCAAGCGAATCACTTCCGGTCAATTCTTTCACACTCGCTTTTAAACCAAGAAAAACTCCGTAAGCTGTAAATGGAGAAGGGTCGCCTGTGCCTCCTGCCGAAACAGGTTTTCCGGTAACATGTTTGGTTTCCTGCATTACAATGCTCATCACTTCAGTACTTGTGCCTACATCTTCGGCAGTAATATATTTTCCGTTTAAGCTGTCTACAAATTTTCCAAATCTGCGCCAGAACGCTTCATCACGTTTTACTTTCGGGTTGCCGATGATGACCGCTTTGCCGCCACCCAAATTGATGCCGCTTATACTGGATTTGAAAGTCATGCCACGCGAAAGACGAAGCACATCCCATAGGGCATCACTTTCGTTATCGTAGTTCCAGATGCGGCAACCACCCAACGATGGACCGAGAACCGTATTGTGCACCGCAATAATTCCTTTAAGCCCGGTATCTTTGTCGTTAAAATACATGACCTGTTCATGTTCCATGGGTTCAACCATTTCAAACACGTGCGCATTTTTTCTTTCCACGCTCTTCATAACATTTGATTCCCCACTCATAAGTTGATTTTTTTAGCTTCGCCCCGTTTTAAAGCGCGGCAAAGTTGACAAGGATTTTGATTT
>CANJRM010000102.1 GCA_947476645.1 Bacteroidota bacterium | reverse complement strand
ATAATACATAAAAAAAATACGTTATGATAAGCCCAATAAATACGCAACCCGGCCACTACGAGGGAGTCTACGGATTAGATAAATCCCCAGCACCAGTTCCCGGAGGTTATAAGGACTGGACGAATATCGCAATCAGCGTTGGCTTCACATTAGCTGTTACCGGCACAATTCTCTATATACAGCATCAACGTATGAAGGAAATGAACGAACAGTGGCGGAAACAAGCGAAGGAGGCAAGCGAAAAACATCTCGAAGCTATGAAGCGGCATAATCATTTCGTAGAGGTGCTGGCAACAGAATTTCAGCAACAGCGTAGAGAAAATAAGTTGTCACAACCATTAAAGCAGAAGGAAGAATTTAATTTTTCAGAACCCATTAAATCCAATAACCATGAAGGATAATGATAACAATGAACCAGAAAGCGCTGCTCTTACTTTCATTGTGAAGAGTTGGGAAACAGTGCCGGGGAAAATTGCCATTGTCGCAGTCGGGACTGTGGGAGGACTTGTTCTAACTGCATTGGGGCTCAAAGCAGGCACTTACTTCATACATTCTTTAAAAGATTTCTTGGCTGCTACAAGGCGGAAAGTGTAAAGCAACTACTGTGGGCTTGTATATAGTGCAGGGATAATAAATAGCGGTATTGAATACGGCTATTTATTATCCCTTTTTGATTTTTTCTTTACTCCGCCTTTCCTGTCTAGCAGTTTGTTTATTTTCTGGAGAAGTTCATTTTTTTCCTTTACAACTCGCAGTTCCGATTTTAATTTTTCATTTTCCTTGCGGAGTGTATCTAATTCCTTACCCGTCTTGCTCTCGAATTTTGCCAATTCCGGTGTGTCGTAGAATTGGAAAAAATTGAATCGGAGAGCCTTTGATACTTCATAAAGCAGTTCGGCATCAATCGAAGACCGCTTGAAAATGCCATAGACATTTTGCTTGGAAGTGTTGATTAACCTACCCAATTCTGTAGTGCCAATCTTTAACTCGTCAGCCCGCTTTTTAATTTTTTCTCCGATGTGAACTTTCATGATTCGAAGTTCGTTTAGGCAGGGTAAAGAACACACACCAAAAGGACGTTAATAATTTACTTTAGTCAATTAATTATTTACTTTTAAATTTGTCTCATTAACTCACTAAACACACATAACTCATGAAAATAAATCTCGCCTTTGGAATTACTACCTTTTTGTTAGCCATATTTTTAATGGCTGCTATTTCTTCGTGCTCTACCGATAAGTGCAAAGGCGTTACCTGCCAGAACGGTGGAACGTGCAATGACGGCACTTGCGCTTGTGCTGCTGGTTATGAAGGAGCAAACTGCCAGACACGAGTAAATGCAAAATTTGCAGGAACTTATACCGGAAGCACCCCATGCGAGCCCAATGTTGTGGCGGTGGGTATAACTGCCGCAACGGCAAGTCCTGTGATAATTACGATAGAATATTTGGAAAGCGCTGGCACATGGGTGGAGACAGAAGCTACGGTAAGTGGCAACACTATTACCATTAGCCCACAGGCAAAAAATATTGCCGGTAATAATTATACAGTGGATGGAACGGGGACATTGAGTGGAAATAGCATCACCTTAACCATCACGCTCGATGATGGCACTGGAAGTCCTTCGCACTGCGATTTTACCGGCACTAAATAATTTCTATCGCATGGAATCTGAATTAGAAAAAGCTCTGGCAATGCGTAAAAAAATATTAAGCGCACTTAGTCTGCTAGGCATTAAAAACATCCTTTCAAAACGAAAAGAAAAAGACGGCCGCAATTCCTATCAGACTATCTTGGATAGGGTTGAGGAAGCGGAAAAGGAATTGAAGAATTCTAATACAAAGCAACCCTAAATGGCGGTTATTCTGAATTTTTTCGAATCTTCATTTCGTGCGGATTTTAGACTCTCAATTCAGGCCTAAAAATGCAATCGAAAAATGCGCATTTTTTGAACGCAAATAAAAAGAGCAGGTTGAAAAAATTGATACGTATCAATTTGCAAATAAGCGTAACGATAGGCATAGTTTTGTATCGAAATACATTGATATAAATTGATTTTTTCGTTGGGGAATCACTTTAACCCTTTAGATGTATTGATTGTCTTATTAAAAAAGTTGACAAATTGGCTAAGCGTCTTAATTGTGAAGATTCTAATTGAAATTTTACAATAAAATCAAATTGGAATATTCCAATTTCAAACTGGCTGCGATTTGGGATTTTTTTGGGCTCAAATTGTGGTATGAATTTCATCGGCTTCTTTCAATTTACCTGTAACTAATATCTATGTCAAACACAATTGAACGGAAAAAGAAAAAGGGCGGTGCATACGAATTTTACGTTGCCGGTGAAAATGGAGAGAAATTAAAAACGCTGACCGTAGACGGAGCCGGTGTTTGTGCCGGACATGAAATTGATGAACTGTTTTACTTAGCTACTTATCTTGCAACGGAAGAAGAGCGCGAACTAACGAGCAACTGTCATTTAGACCGTAAAGGAAATCCTTATACCTATACAGAAGGTGGCGCAGACATTAAGGTTAAAGCATTGTTGTGGCGAAGTGCGGTGCTTATTTTTACGGGAATTAAAAAGTTAGTCCTGAGCATCCCTGAAAGGCAAGAGTTCATTTTGATACTAGAGAAGAAGATGTCTCAACAGTATAGGTTAAGTGAAGACGAAAAGCTGTCACTTGCTAAATCATATAAAAGTGGCTCGGAATTAAATTGCGTGATTGATGGCGGAGGTAATTTTGTAATCAGCCCAACGTATCAGCAGATTTCTTACGATAGTAAGGAAGATAGATACATAATTGAAGATTATCTCCTTCAATAAATTCACTTATAGCTTATCTCTTTTTGCTCATTTCACGAACTCCTCATCTTTGTCCATATTGCAACTTAGGTGGGTGTTTGAATGATTTCTACGACATTTAACTACAAACTATTTCCATATTCATCAAGCCATTTGACTGCATCTTTATGTCAAAGTAAACATTGGGCAGAATTAAACTTTCCTTAAATTTAAAGGTCGAACATACTTTGTTAAACTTTTAAAACAGAAATTTTGAAACAAGTCAACACACTCTTAAAGCCACTCCTTCTTTTCATTTTTCTCTTCCATCATTCAAACTTTCTTAAAGCACAAAACCGGTCTATCATTTTAGGCAGGCCTACCGATACTTCGATAACAGCCAGTATTCTGTTCGACCAAAACATGGATTACTATTTTGAGTATGGAACACAATCGGGAGCTTACCCAAACACTTCGGCTACTTTCAGCAACGCAGCCAATGTTCCGGATGAAATTGATTTGACTAATCTAACTGCCGACACCAAATACTATTACCGCGTGCAATACCGCGCTGCGGGAGGAGGTTCTTATTCGCCTACTCCCGAATATTCATTCCACACCCAACGCGCATTGGGCAGCACCTTTACTTTTACCATTGAGGCCGATGAACACCTGTATGATAAAAAGGGGGTAAAGAATATGTACAACATAACGCTGGCAAATCAGGCAAAGGATAATCCGGACTTTATGCTCTCGCTTGGCGATATTTTTGGTGACGACCATAATCCGTTTACCATTACCTCACAAACGCTAGATTCATTACACAAAGATTATAGACCTTTTCTAGGCAATGTTTGCCACTCCATTCCTTTCTATGTTTGTTTGGGAAATCATGAAGGAGAGAACGATTACTACTATTCTTTTACACCGCCTAATAACCTTTGCGTATGGGGAACCAAGTGGCGCAAATACTATTACCCCAATCCTTTCCCTAACGGTTTTTATTCGGGAGATACGATTAATGAACCTTACGGAATAGGTAACCCCGAAAACTATTACGCCTGGAAATGGGGCGATGCGCAGTTTATTGTGTTAGATGTTTACCGCGATGAATGCGACACCTCGGATAAACCGCATAACTGGGATTGGTCGCTGGGAAAGCCTCAATACGATTGGCTCAGAAACACGCTGGAGACGAGCACGGCCAAATACAAATTTGTATTTGCGCATCATATTCGTGGGCAAGGCCGCGGAGGAATAACTAACGCTACTCAATTTGAGTGGGGAGGTTACCAAAACACCAACTACACGTTTGACACTTATCGGCCCGGTTGGGGAAAACCGATTCATCAGCTGTTTAAAGATAACGGAGTGAACATTTTCTTTCAGGGTCACGACCATGTGTTTGCGCATGAAGTGTTAGACAGCATTATCTATCAGGCTGTTCCCATGGCTGCAGATTCTACTTATGAAATAGGTAAGCTGGCTAACGCTGATGCCTATACATCAGACACGCTGGATGGAACCGGGCACATTCGCGTGACGGTTTCTTCTTCCTGCGTAACCGTTGATTATATCCGCGCTTATTTACCGGCAGATACCTTGACCGGAGTTCATCATAATGGCGAAGTAGCTTTCTCCTATACTATTGGCGATTGTATTGCTACTGCGGTTAAAGAAACGAGAGAATTAGATGCCGTAAGCGTTTTTCCAAACCCGGCTAAAGACAGGCTAACGGTAGTGCTGCCTAAAAGTTTAGAGCAAGCACAAATAAGTATAGCTGACATGATAGGACAAACAGTGCTGGCGAATCAAACAAGAAGTATAGATGTAAGTAATCTTTGTAACGGGGTTTACTTTTTGAGAGTTGACGCAGGTAATTTACATAGCAATAAAAAAATTGTAATCAGCCGATAAATGAAGAACCTATTTTACGTCATAATCGCTTTGCTTTTAGTGAGCAAAGCAGAAGCGCAAACACTACGACACAGCGAACTTTTAGGCCGGCCAACCGATAACAGCATTACGGTAAAAATGTTTTTTGCCGATACCGTTGATGTTTACGCTGAATATGGAACCTCAACGGGAGTTTATACGAACCAAACCGGTACGCAAACCTTTGTGGCCGATTCACCCGTTGTAATTGTGATGAGTGGTTTGCAAGCCGATACAAAATATTTTTACAGGGTGCAATGCAAACATACCGGTGCGGCAAATTTTAATGCCCGTCCGGAATTTTCTTTTCATACGCAACGCAGTGCCGGCAGTACTTACACTTTTGTAGTGCAGGCCGACCCGCATCTCGATTCCAATAGCGATACCGCCTTATATCGTTTGTGTTTACAGAATCAGCTAGATGATGCACCCGATTTTATGATTGACCTTGGTGATTTTTTGATGACCGATAAGTTGAAAGATAACACCAACCAGGTTCCGCACGATACCATTCCTTATCGCTGCAATTTGTTTCGTTCGTATTACGAAACCGGTTGCCATTCCGTACCTCTTTTTATTGCTTTAGGAAACCACGAGGGCGAAGCAGGCTGGAACTTAAATGGTAACAGCAATAATATTGCTGTTTGGGATGCTCAGGAACGGAAAAAATATTTCGTAAACCCTCAGCCGGATAATTTTTATACCGGAGATACCACCAACAATGCCTTCATAGGTAAACGCGAAAACTATTATGCCTGGAGCTGGGGCGATGCACAATTTATAATACTGGACCCTTATTGGTATACCAATGTAAAACCGGATTCATTAAACGGCTGGCGGTGGACGCTCGGCAAGGGGCAATATGATTGGTTGAAACAAACATTAGAAACAAGTACAGCTAAATTCAAGTTCGTATTTGCGCATCAATTAATTGGTGGCGATCCGCAAGGGCGGGGCGGAGTTGAATTTGCCGATAGGTATGAGTGGGGCGGTAACAATCTGGATGGCTCACTGGGCTTTGCCACCAACAGGCAGGGTTGGTATAAACCCATTAAAGATTTGCTGACAGAGAATCATGTAAACATATTCTTTCATGGGCACGACCACCTTTACGACCAACAGTTGAAAGATTGTTTGGTCTATCAGGAAACTCCGCAGCCAAGCTTAGCCAACTTTAATAGTACATCGGCAGCTGCATACGGTTATGTAACCGGGCAGATACTTAATAATTCCGGCCACCTGAGGGTAACGGTAAGCCCTAACGGCACTACTGTTCAGTACGTTCGCGCCTATTTACCCGCCAGCGAAAATGCCAACCGGCACAACAAAGACGTTTCGGCAACCTACTTTATAGGGGCAACCAATTGCTATGATTCACTTAATACGGGTGTTCCTGTTTTGTGGAACAGCAATTATGCCGATGAATTGGTTTATCCGAATCCGTTTTCGCAGGAAACCAAAATTGAGTTTACGGTGAGTAAAGCCGAACGCCTAAGTCTTTCGGTTTTTAATGAAAGCGGGCAACTGGTTAGAAAACTTATTGACGAAAGTGTGGTTCCCGAAGGAAAATTTCAAATAGTTTGGGATGGGAAGGATGCTTATGGCAACCAGGCTCCGAATGGAAATTACATTTATAGAATTGTAGGAGAAAATGCTACAGACCGAAGTGGTAAACTCGTACTTATTAAATAGACCTGTAACTTAAAACATTACCATAAATGACTAATTATTTTACACGAGTTATCAGCTTGTTTATTTTAGGACTTTGCTTTGCTCAACAACCGGTCTTTGCAAATAGCGCAGCATACGAGCAGCGCAAAAATGCTTTGATAGACTCAACTCTGCAAAACTCAGGAGGAAGTGGTATCACTTTAATTTTGCAAGCTTACCGTGGATTGCCTTTAGATACAGCAACATTAAATTCAAGATTAGTTGACGCACCAGGTGATGATTTCAGTATTATTCAGTGGGTACGTCTTCTATTTCTTACTAACGGAGCATATGATGCACAAATTCTACCACCTCTTTTATCGGTGCCTTATTGGATAAATTATGGAGATACTACACATGGTTACTGGTCCGAAAATCACATGATTATGTGGATGAGTTCAGATTGGTTATTGCACGAAAGTTACGGCAAGCAATCTGACACAAGCCTGAGAACGCGACTAGTCCATTACCTCGATTTAAAAAATCAATTTGGATTCTATGAATATTTCTCATCTACGTACAATCCTTTTACACTGGCTGGTTTATTGAACCTATCAGACTTTTCGCAGGATAATGAAATAAAAACAAAAGCAACCAACGCTGCCAATCGTTTAATGAAAACAATGCTGATGCTGGTTAACGACAAGGGGACCTATTTTCCATCGGCAGGTCGCAACTATCCGGGCAAGTATGATAACGCATATGGGCAGGCACATAACAATATTTTCTACCTCTTAACCGGATTTGGTCCTATGCCAGGTGGAGCCTCAATAACAGGCGCTTGCATGACAACCTCCAGTTTCGAAATGGATTCAGCTGCTTTTTCGTGGAAGCCCGAACTTGATACTATCTTCCATGTTGGCCATACTCTGGACACTGGTTTTATAATCAATGGCAATATGACGCCATTAAACAAAACTATATTTCAGTGGAGTTCCGGCTCCTATTTCCATCCGCAAGTTGTTTCAGAAACGGTTCAACTGTTGACAGATTCTAACATGTGGAATCATACGGATTTTCAAATTTTTAGTCCGTTAGCTTCAATTGTTACCCCTCAGACAGCGCCTGCACTTGCCGAAACCTTAGGTTGTATTTCAAAAAGCTCAGTAATATGTAAAGAGGATATAGCCATTTTTAAACACCACTCTATCACATTGTCATCCACTCTTGACTTTTGGAAAGGTAAGGTTGGTTTTCAGCAATATCCCTGCGTGGCTAACGTGGGCACTACCGCAGTTTATACGGCATCAGGTAAGGTTAAACAAGATTGGAATGCCAGAAATACGAACAATGCAAATATTCATTTGCCTTACGTTATGCAGAAAAAAAATGTGGCGCTAATTATGTACCGGCCTGAACCTGTTCCGCAAGTGGTTGGCAACGCTTTCACTTACAAAGATGTTGCGTTACATTTTAAAGATGCCGATTATGATGAAGTAGTGAACGACAGCCTATGGCTGTTGGCTAGACAGGCGAACAGTTATGTTGCAGTAAAAAGAAGTTGCATTGGCGAAATTGACAGTGTGCGCGCATGTGCTACAAATGGAGGACAGACCTGGGTTATAATGGTAGGTGACTCTGCAATGTATGGCAGCTTTACAAATTTTAAAAATCTGATTCATCAGTCACAATTTGTTGAGCAATGGTATTATGATTCGCTTAATCAACAATCAGTTTATTATGCGAAAATTATGGTGGATACTACCACAATTGAATACGCCTGGGGTGTAGATAGTTCAACAACCGGCTTCATCAATCTTGAAGCCGATAATTTGAATTGGTCTATCTATCCTAATCCTGCCAATTCAACTCTAAATATTGGATTGCAAGACAATAACCAACCATTATTGCTAGAAATTTATACAATAACCGGTGAATTACTGTTTTCACAACCCTTGATTGGAAATCAATTTTCCATTCCGGTCAAATCATTTGGTGAAGGAATTTACACGGTTAAATTATTGACTGAATCGGGTAAAATGAGTGTTAAACGTTTTGTCGTTGCGCATTAAAAAGAAAACAATCGAAACAACAAGAAACAGAAAATAATATCGTCCAAATGTAACTTATATAATTAAACCACGAATGAAAATGAAACAGATTCAAAGTATAGCGATTTTGCTTCTATTTAATCTAAGCTTCCAATTTCTCTTTGCGCATAATATTGACTACAGCCATGTGGTATTACGCCACTGGTCGGTAGCATCAGAAAGCAAATTTGTTGAGGGCTCTTTTTACATGTATAAAAACGGAGAGGTTTTTATTGAAGATGCCAATCATCAGATACTTCGCTATCCTATCAATTCATTATCAGAAAATGACCAAGCATTTGTTCAGCTCAAAAGCGACCAGATTACTAATCTGAACAATCAGGTATTCCAAAAAAAGCAGTCACCTTTTGAACTTCGTTCGTTATTCGATGCAAAGTTTTGGGTTTCGCTGCTGCTGCTAACAATGCTTGGTATTTTTGTTTTAAAGTCGGCTGAAGGCAAACAAGTAAAATATTTAGTGCCTGTTCTATCAGTGGGTATGCTCACGCTGCTTTATAGTTTTACCGATAAAATACATAAAGCCCTATTATCTACTACTGACCCAGCCACAGTTGATTCAGCATTCACTCCCTTTAAACCGAATGTAGTTACGCATTGGGATAGCACTTACTTTTATGTAGAAAGTTATGGCGTGCCTACCACCCACGAAATGATGGTTGGCATATCGAATCACGGCTGGCAACAACAGGTACCTATTCCTCAGTGCTATACCGGAAATAATACCTGGCCTATTCCTTTAAATCCTGTAATGGCGGCTAACCCAATTCCAGTGGATAGCATTCATTTTACCCGCGGAGCTATAGCCGTTGCCGCGAACGGCATTCCTATTTTTAATTATCATACCAACACCGGTGTTGATTCATATATAGACGGACAACTGGACAACTACGGTGGACACTGTGGACGAGCAGACGATTATCACTACCACATTGCACCATTGCATTTATACAACCATACCACAACGAACTTACCGGTTGCTTATGGGCTAGACGGGTATGCCGTTTACGGCAGTGTAGAACCTGATGGCACTGCCATGCAGACCTTAGATGCCAACCACGGACATTCTTATGGAGGGGTTTATCATTATCACGGCACAAGTTCTGCTCCGTATATGATCGCGCGAATGGCAGGAGAAGTTACCGAAGATGGCACTCATCAACTTATACCACAGGCAGCAGCACATCCTATTCGTCCATCGCGCACGCCACTAAACGGAGCACTGATTACTAGCTGCCAGCCTAATTCTTCTAACAACGGATACACCTTAACCTACACGCTTGGTGGATTAACAGATTCTATTGTTTACAATTGGACTGCTAATGGCAACTATACTTTTAAGTATTACACGCAAGGTAATGGTACCAGTCTCGACTCCATATATCACGGGTTTATTCCGTGCTATACCGTTCCAACATCTATAGTTGATTTTTCGAAAGCGAACGATGATTTCGGAATTTTTCCGAATCCTGCATCATCTGAATTCTATTTGAAGTTTAATGAGGCAGTGAAACTAAATGAAATTCAAAATGTAAGCGTTTTCAACCTTAGCGGGCAGATGGTTTATCAAACCAAAGGCTATAACGGAAAAATAAATTTAGAAAATACACCTAAGGGAGTTTATCTGGTAAAAGTCGGATTGCTTAATCGCGAAGCCAACGCAAAAATAATTGTGGAATAAGCGGCAATACATTTATCTTATGCAAAAACTTATAGTTCTTCTCTTCGCGTTACCTCTATATTGTTTTTGTCAATATACCGGCACAGGCTCTGTCACGCAGGGCATAGCATCAGCCACAGCAACAAATCTATTTACATGCACGGGAGGCAGAGTAACCAACATAGGGACAATTACGGCCACAGATAATTCGGTTTGGACAGTTCCTGCCCTGGTCAACTTTACGAACAGCGCTTTCCCTTTTGCCAGCGACTTAAATAATCCCTGCACAGGAGCAAATTATGCCAATACAATGGCAGCCCTTGCTGCATTAAACGGTTCTGATATTATTACTGTTGATGCCGGTGGCGAAGTGATTACCGCATTTATTTTTGCTGATAATTATTTTGAAATGTATATCAATGGAGTACCAGTTGGTAAGGATAATGTACCCTATACTCAGTTCAATTCAAACATCATTAGATTTAAGGTGCACAGACCCTTTACCATTGCCATGCATCTGGTAGATTGGGAAGAAAATTTAGGAATTGGTACCGAAGCAAGTGGAGGTTTTTCAAATCATATTGGTGATGGCGGAATGGTTGCAGTATTCAAAGATGCTTCGGATAATACAATAGCGACAACAGGAAGTAATTGGAAGGCGCAAACGTTTTATACCGCACCGGTAATGGATTTAACCTGTCCTATGGAAAGCGGCTCATCACGGCTATCAAATAATTGCAGTACACAGGATTCGAATAACGGCAGCAGTTATTATGGTCTACATTGGGCTTTACCAGTCAACTGGATGGACGCTGGGTTCAACGATTCTTATTGGCCTTCTGCATCTACCTATACCAACGCAACGGTAGGCGTAAACAACAAGCCAGCCTATACCAATTTTACCGATATTTTCGATAACGCAAATGATAATGCAGAGTTTATCTGGAGCACCAATTTAATTTTAGATAACGAGGTGGTTGTGCGCTATACGGTGAGCGGAACCACAGGGATATGGAACAACGAAAACAGTAATAGTAAATTCAATTTTTACCCTAATCCAGCATCTTCTGAAATTCATATTCAACCTGAATTGAAGGATCTTAAAAATATAAGTATCCATAATTCACTCGGAGAAAAGGTCTATGAATCGAACCAATATTCAGAAACCATTTCTTTAGCAGGTATGTCAACGGGATTTTATTTTGTAGAAGTTAAGGTTGACGATATTTCTTTGAAGCAAAAACTGATTGTAAAGTAGCATTCATGAAAAAACATTTATCCCTTTTCGGTTTTATTACCATTATCCTTTTCTCGAATGCACAAAGCGTAACACAAACGATGCTTCGATTGCCTGATACCGGTGAAACCACCAGCTATACCAGCACGTACGGAGAGGACAATGACTATAACATTAACCCTCCAATTTTTATTGACAATACGGACGGTACCGTTACTGATACGGTTACAGGATTGATGTGGCAGAAAACAGATGGAGGCGAAATGACGATTGAAAGTGCCGCCATTTATTGCGATACACTTACACTTGGCGGTTATACCAACTGGCGTTTGCCAAATGCTCACGAATCGTTCAGTATCTTAAATCAACAGTATGCCAATCCGGCATTAGATGCTACAGTGTTTACCACAACAGCAGCAGAATATTGGTGGACAAACGTTCGGCAAGCCAATGATTCAAGTAAAGTTTGGGT
>CANJRM010000101.1 GCA_947476645.1 Bacteroidota bacterium | reverse complement strand
TTGGGTTCGTAGTTGAAGGGAATAGAATCAACAACGGCAAATTCTGTTTCGGCATTGCGCACCAGCAGGCGATTGAGTTCTGCTTTTTTCTGTTCAATAAATTTCTTCTGTGTAAACAGTAAACTTTTTTCTTCGTTTAAATCTACTTTTGCCTGCAGCAAATCTACTTTTGAAGAAGAGCCCACATCAAAACGTTTTTGCGCCAAAGCAACTCTCTCTTCTAACACAAGTGTTTCGTCTTTAATTGCTCTTGCCAATTCAGTGGCGCTTACTATATCAAAATAAGCATTGATAGTTTGCGCAACAACCGTTTGTAAAGTGTCTTTGTAATTCAGCTCACCAATTTCCTGCAAACGTTTGAGTTTGCTTTTGGTGGCGAACATTTTTAAGCCGTCAAATAATGTCCATGAAATATTGAGGGAAGCATTCAGATTATTTCCGACCACATTATTTTTATCTACTTCTAATCCGCTCGAAAATTTTTGATTCACCTGATTAAGATTGGCGTTATCGCTCAGCGTTGCATTCACCTTCGGTAGCATGCCAGCATTTCCTGCCGAATTATTCAGCGCAGAAATTTCAGAACGACTCTTCGCAATCTGTATATCGTAATTGTTTTTAAGTGCGAGTTCTATTGCCTGTTCAACAGTGAGAACTTCCTGCGCGTGAAGAAGAGTTGTTCGTGATAACACCAACAACGGTAACACAAAAATCAAAACAATTCTATTCAGCATTTTTCTTTTTAGTTCTACTCATAAAGGAATAAATGGCAGGAATAACAAACAAAGTCAGCATCAATGAAAACATTAAGCCGCCAATAACAACTATACCGAGCGAAACTCTGCTTTGTGCACCTGAGCCAAGTGCGAGTGCAATTGGCAATGCTCCGAGCGCGGTTGCTAAACTTGTCATTAAGATTGGTCGCAAGCGATGTGCTGCCGCATCAATTACTGCTTCTAATTTTTCTTCTCCTGCCTCGCATTTTTGGTTGGCAAATTCAACAATCAAAATTCCATTCTTCGTAACCAAACCAATCAGCATGATAATTCCGATTTGGGAGAAAATATTCAACGTTTGATTGAACATCCATAATGAAAGAAGTGCGCCTGCAATTGCCAACGGCACAGTAAACATGATGATGAGCGGGTCAACAAAACTTTCGAATTGCGCAGCAAGAATTAAGAAGATGAGAATAAGTGCAAGACCAAGAGCAAAAAATATGTTTGAAGAACTTTCAGCAAAATCTCTTGATGAACCTGACAATGATGTTGTGAAAGATTCATCCAACACTTTTTTCTGAATGGTTTTCATTTCAGCTATACCATCTCCAACTGTTTTACCCGGAGCAAGTCCTGCTGAAACGGTGGCACTCTTGTAACGGTCATAATGATAAAGCTGCGGAGGATTACTTTGCTCTTCAATCTTTACTACGTTATCCAACTGAATTAATTCGCCCTTACTGTTGCGCACAAAGAACGATTTCAAATCAAGCGGCTGGTCGCGGTCGTTTCTGTCAACCTGCGCAATCACCTGATATTGTTTTCCATTCATGATGAAATAGCCAAGTCGTCCTGCGCTCAGTGCAAGTTGAAGTGTGCGCGAAACATCGCGAACACTCAACCCAAGTTCAGCAGCTTTCATTCGGTCAATCGTAATTTGCAATTCGGGTTTGTTGAATTTCAAATTCACATCTACACCCTGAAATACTTTGCTCTTGTTTGCTTCTTCTAAAAATTTTGGCAAGCGCGATTTCAATGAATCGAAATTCATATTCTGAATTACGAACTGCACGGGCAATGAAGTTCGAGCAGCAATGCCAACAGAAATTGTTTGCTCCTGAATAGCAAAAACTTTTCCTTCATTAAACTTGCCCATGTTGCGGTTAACCATACTTACAATCTGCTGCTGTGAACGTTTTCGTTCTTCGGGTTCTTTTAATGCCACGCGAACAAAACCTGAATTCACTGCACCACTACCTGCAAAATTGGGAGCTACCACATTCAACACAATTCTTTTTTCGGGAACAGAATCCAACATGAATCGCACAACACGGTCGGTGTATTTTTCCATGTAATCGTATGATGTTCCTTCGGGCGTTGTCACAATCATGCGGAACAGACTTCTATCCTCCAGCGGTGCAAGTTCGCTTTGTAATAAACTACCGAACAAATAGATTCCGCCAAAGCACAAGACAATTATGGGAATAGCAACCCATCTGCGCTTCATAAAATTTTGCAGCGTAGAACGATATCCATTATCTAATGCCTGATAGAACGGTTCCGTTTTTTCATAGAACCAACCATGCGAAGTGTTTTTTGTAGTCAACAAAACGTTGAGTACCGGAGTAAGTGTGAGCGATACAAAAGCTGAAATTAAAACGGCACCCGCCAACACAATTCCAAATTCGCGGAACAAACTTCCTACAAAACCTTGCAGAAAAATTATTGGAAGAAACACTACTGCGAGTGTGATACTGGTGGCAACTACCGCAAAGAAAATTTCATTCGAACCCTTTTCTGCCGCTTCGCGAATGCCCATGCCTTTTTCCAATTTCTTGAAAATATTTTCGGTGACCACGATTCCGTCATCAACAACTAATCCTGTTGCAAGAACGATGGCAAGCAGCGTAAGAATATTGATGCTGAACCCCATTACATACATAATGAAGAACGCCCCGATGAGCGAAACAGGAATGTCAATCAGCGGACGAATAGCGATGAGCCAGTTGCGGAAAAACAAATAGATGATAAGCACAACGAGAAGAAATGCGATGGCAAGCGTTTCGCCTACTTCAACGATGGAACGCTTTACAAACTTTGTAGAGTCGAGCGCAATGTTGAGTTGAATATCTTGCGGGGCATTTTTTTTTATTTGCTCGTAACGCTTGTAAAACTCAGCGGCAATTTCAATATAGTTGGAACCTGGTTGCGGCACCAATCCAAGTCCTACCATTGGCACACCGCTTTCTTTCAAAACGGTTTCCTCGTTTTCGGGACCAAGGACTACTTCTGCCACATCGCGCAAATGAATCACACGATTGTTATCCGCTTTGATGATGAGATTTTCAAAATCTTCTTCGGTAGTTAAGCGACCGAAAGTTTTTACGGTCAGCTCAGTGTTGTTGCCGTAAATTTTTCCAGCAGGCAGTTCAACATTTTCTCTGCCGAGTGCCGTTTCAATATCTGAAAACGAAAGTTGATACGCTGCCAACTGCATTGGCTTAATCCAAATTCGCATTGCAAATTTTTGCTCTCCCCAAATTTGCACCGTGCTAACGCCCGGAATGGTTTGCAGTTTATCTAACAACACATTACTTGCGTAATCGCTCACCTGCAAACGATTTTTTGTATTGCTCTGCACCGTCATAGAAATGATGGCATCTGAATTTGCATCGGCTTTGGTAACCACTGGTGGCGCATCAATATCCTGAGGCAATTGTTTCACCGCCTGTGAAACTTTATCGCGTACATCGTTGGCTGCAGCTTCGAGATTGTAACCGACATTAAATTCAACCGTGATGGTGCTTGAACCTAAATTGCTGGCAGAAGAAATTGTTCTGATTCCTTCAATTCCGTTGACTGCTTTTTCGAGCGGCTCGGTAATTTGCGACTCTATAACATCTGAATTGGCGCCAGTATAATTTGTGCGAACGGTAATTGTAGGCGGGTCAATGCTGGGGTATTCTCTTACACCAAGAAAGTGAAAACCAATTACGCCAAACAATACAATCACGATAGACATCACGATTGCAAGGACTGGTCTGCGTAAACTTAAACTTGGTAGAGACATGGAAGGAGAACTTAAATTCTAAACGAAGAAATTTCGGCAAAGAAAGTAAGGATAACGGTGCATGCAAATCAAATTACACATGAAAACGATTCTTAACTAATTTTTCAATCAACATAAAACAGTAGAAAAGTCGTTAATAGAATTAAGCAAGGCACAAAAATTGTTTTGTCTATTCGCACAAGTGGAAATCAGAAATCAGAAATCAGAAAATAGATATGTTGGGTTAAAGGCTTGCCTTTGTCTATTGTCTATTGTCTATTGTCTATCGTCTTACTCTCAGAATCCCGATTTCAGAAACTGGAAAAATGATAAAGCCTGCATAACATGGGTTGACTCCGTTTACATGCAGCTCAGTCTTGAAGAGCGCATCGGTCAATTTTTTATGCTGCCTGCATACACCGAGGGCAAGCTGTATAACATGGACAGCGTGTTAAGTTGGATGAAACAAGGCAAAGCCGGTGGTGTAATTTTTTTCAAAGGATTGCCCGAAGCCGAAGCAGAATGGACGAATCGAATTCAAGATTCATCACGCGTGAAAAGTTTTATTGCCATTGATGGAGAATGGGGTTTAGCGATGCGTTTAGATTCTACAATCTCGTTTCCTCATCAGATTGCGCTAGGCGCGGTTGCTGACAATAAATTGATTTATGAAATGGGAAGAGAGATTGGCCGCCAGTGCAAACGTATTGGCATCAACATCAACTTTGCGCCTGATGTAGATGTAAACAACAATCCGAACAATCCTGTGATTAACGACAGAAGTTTTGGAGAAGACAAATACAAAGTGGCTCTCAAAGGAATTGAATATGCCGATGGCATGCAGGACGAAGGTATACTTGCTTGCGCCAAACATTTTCCGGGGCATGGCGATGTAAATACCGATTCGCATTTCGATTTGCCGTTGATAACAAAAAGCGCAGCCGTTTTTGATTCGTTGGAATTTTATCCATTCAAAATTCTTTTCAAGAACAATGTAGGCAGCGCGATGGTGGCGCACTTAAATGTTCCTTCACTTGATTCTACGGGCATGGCAGCTTCGCTTTCTTATCGCATAGCCACAAATTATTTGCAGGATTCATTGGCATTTAACGGCTTGGTTTTTTCCGATGCGTTGAACATGAAAGGCGTGGCTAAATATTACAAGCCTGGCACAGTTGATTCCATGGCGTTTATGGCGGGTTGCGATATTTTAGTTTTTAGTGAAGACGCATCGAAAGGAATTGAAAAAATAAAAGCTTCGGTTGACAGTGAATGCATTTCGTTGTTTGAATTAGAACTGCGCGTAAAGAAAGTTTTGGCTTACAAATACAAACTCGGTTTAAATAAGCCTCAACATGTCAACCTCGAAAATCTGCGTGATGATTTAAATAATGCGAAAGGAAAATTACTGCGTCAGAAATTATATGAAGCGGCAATTACCCTTGCTGCCAATCAAAATAATTTACTGCCGCTACGCGATTGGAACTATAAAAAGGTGGCTTCGCTTTCTATTGGCAATAACGGCAGTTCGCAGTTTCAGCAGCACATCAATAATTTTGAGGAGATTGATTTTTTCAATCAGCCATTTGAGCATAATGAAAAATCATTTGCTCCACTTCTTGATACTCTCGCGAGTTACGATTTGGTGATTATTGATTTGCACGCTATGATTCGCGCGGCAGCAAAAAACTATAACGTAACCGAAGAGACACGAAAGTTTGTTGAAGCGCTTACCGGCAGAACAAAAGTAGTGTTATGTGTTTTCGGAAATCCATACTCGCTTAAGTACTTCGAATACATTCCTTGGATTTTGGAAGTGTATGAAGATAACGATGCCACCAATCTCGCAGCAGCCAACGCGTTGTTTGGTGCAGAAAAAATTTCGGGAAAACTTCCTGTAACCGCTTCGCCAACTTTTGCAGCAGGCAATGGTTTTGTTTCTGATACCCTTTACCGTTTGAAAATTTCTTCGCCTGAAGAAGTAGGAATGCAAACTGCCGCTTTGAAAAAAATGGATGATGTCATTCAAAAGGGAATTGATGGCAAAGCATTTCCAGGTTGTCAGTTGTTGGTGGCAAAAGACGGCAAGGTGATTTGGAATAAAACTTATGGCACCAAATTTTATGAATTGGCAGATGATAAAGTGAAGCCGACAGACTTGTATGATATTGCTTCGATTACAAAAGTTGCCGCAACAACTATTGCGGTAATGAAATTGTGTGAACAGAAAAAAATCAATCTCGACAAAACTGTTGGCGATTATCTCGACTTGCCAAAGGATGCAACCATCAAAAATTTAAAACTGCGCGATGTGCTAACACATCAAGCGGGGTTGAAAGCATTTTTCATGTTTTACAAGAACACGATTGATAGCAACTTCGTAAAGTATTATCGCAAGAATGCGGATTCAACTTTCTCGGTTCGCGTAGCCGATTCACTTTTTATCCGCAACGATTATCCCGACACGATGTGGAGTATCATCAATCATTATCCGATTGAAGAGCACCCGAAATATGTTTACAGCGATAATGATTTTTACATTCTTCAAAAGATTGTAGAAAAAGTTTCGGGAAAGAAACTGGATGAATTTGTCGATGAGAATTTTTACAAACCAATGGGTTTAACCCGAATTGGATTCAAGCCAACCGAAAGATTTGCGCGCGAAAGAATTATGCCGACTGAAAATGATTCTTCTTTCCGCAAGCAAGTGGTGCACGGTTATGTGCATGACCCGGGTTCGGCTATGTATGGTGGAGTGGCTGGGCACGCAGGAGTATTTAGTAATGCATTTGACTTGGCGGCACTCTTTCAAATGCTGTTGAACAACGGAACTTACAACGGCAAAAAATTATTAGACTCCTGCACCATACACAACTTTACTTCAAGGCAATCAAAAATTTCGCGCAGAGGTTTTGGTTTTGATAAACCCGAACCGGATGTAACCAAACCTTCGCCTTGTTATGATGGTGTTCCGCTTTCGGTTTTTGGCCATACCGGTTTTACCGGCACTTGTGTTTGGAGCGACCCGGAAAATAATCTCACGTATATTTTTCTCAGCAACCGCGTTTATCCGAATGCTGAAAACAATCAGTTAGTGAAAATGAATATCCGCACCGATTTGCAGGAAGTGATATACAAAGCACTGAAAAAATAAATCTCTTCTTACAATCTGTTTACATTCGCTTCGTCTATCAATCAAACAGCTTTATTACTTTCACATCATGAATCGAGAAGAAATTCTTACCGCTCTTAAAAATGATAAACAATTGCTCTCCGAAAAATTTGGAGTAGAAGAAATTGCCTTGTTCGGTTCGTATGCACGCAATGAGCAAACAGATGATTCGGATATTGATGTGTTGGTGACTCTAAGAGAACCCAAACTTTCTCATTTAGTTGGAGTTTTAGAATTTTTAGAGAATGCGTTCAAACACAAGGTTGATTTGACCCGCAAAGGTCCACATCTTAGAAAAAATTTTCTCACCTACATTCAGCCAGACTTGATTTATGCCTAACGAAATTCTGTTGGATATTTTTGAAAGAATTGCCGAAAGCATACAAATGGTCGAAGAGCGATTTTCCGAAATCAATCATGCATCAGACTTTAAAGCAACTAAGCAAGGAGAAACAAATTTTGATGCGATCATGATGCGATTTCAGATTGTTGGCGAACTACTTAAACAAGCGGATAAACTCGACAATGTATTGCTCTCCAAATTTCCACAAGTACAGTGGAACGAAATCATGAAAATGCGAGAAATAATTTCGCATCACTACGATTTACTGGATTACGAAGTAATTTACCTTAGCTGTAAAACTGACTTGCCTATACTCAAAACTACAGTTGCCGCAATTGTAGTCTACCTAAAAAGCAGAAAATGAAAATCGGAATTGTATGTTATCCTACCTATGGTGGAAGCGGAGTAGTGGCTACGGAATTAGGGAAAGCGTTAGCCAGAAAAGGTCATCAGGTTCATTTTATTACGTATCAGGAGCCGGTGCGGTTAGATTCTTTTCACGAGAATATTTTTTACCACGAAGTTTCGGCTTTGGATTATCCGCTGTTTCAATACCAGCCGTATGAAAGTGCTCTTGCAAGTAAAATTGTAGATGTAGCGAAGTTTGAGAAACTCGATATTCTTCACGTGCATTATGCTATTCCACATGCTTCTTCAGCTTTGATTGCGCGAAGTATTTTAAAAGAGAAAGGATACAATCTTCCTTTCGTGACTACGCTTCACGGAACTGATATTACGCTTATAGGCAAAGACCCCGGCTATAAGCCTGTGGTGGAATATTCTATCAACCATAGCGATGGAATTACTTCGGTTTCGAAAAGTTTGAAAGATGATACGTATCAGAACTTCGACATTAGGCGTGAGATTGAGGTGATACCTAACTTCATTGATTTTTCGCGTTTCAAAAAAACAGATAAAGACCATTTCAAAAAAGCCATTGCACCTAACGGAGAAAAAATTCTTACGCACGTTTCCAATTTCAGAAAAGTGAAACGCGTGGAAGATGTAGTGAAGATGTTTGACCTGGTACGCAAAAAAGTTCCTTCTAAACTTTTTCTTGTTGGCGATGGGCCGGAGCGGATGGGAACAGAAATTCTTTGCCGCAACCTTGGCATTTGCGATGATGTTCGTTTCCTGGGCAAGCAGGATGCGGTGGAAGAATTGTTAGCCGTGAGCGATTTATTTATTCTGCCTTCAGAAACTGAAAGTTTTGGATTGGCTGCGTTGGAAGCAATGGCAGTTGAAGTTCCTGTTATATCTTCTAATGCCGGTGGAATTCCCGAAATAAATATTCAGGGTAAAACAGGGTTCATGAGTAATGTGGGCGACTTTGAAGACATGGCGAAGAATGCCATTTATATTTTGCAGGATGAGGCGCGCTTAAAAGAGTTTAAAGCAAATGCACTTGCACATGCAAAGACTTTCGACATAAAAAATATTCTTCCGCAATACGAAGCTTATTACACCAAGGTAATTAGTCAGCAAAACGATTTGGAGTTTGTGATTTAGAAAAAAGCCGATTAGTCTTTATTCTTTTTTTCAAGCAACTTCATGATAGCATCTTTCAATTTTTCGATATTGAAATTAGATGCCGCTGAAATAAAAATAATAGACAATCCTTTCAGTGCAGACTTCGCCTTCTTGGCTTCCGCCTTCAAATCTTTCTCTATCATCTTCAGTAATTCTTCATCGGCTAAATCGCATTTGGTGATAGCGAGAATTTTATCCTTCGTTAAAAGCTCGGGATTGAATTTGCCCAGTTCAGAAAGAAGAATTTTATAGTCGTGCAAAATATCGGATGAGTCAACCGGCACCATAAACAGCAGAATAGAGTTGCGCTCAATATGTTTCAGGAATCGAATACCCAATCCCTTTCCTTCACTCGCGCCTTCAATAATTCCCGGTATATCTGCCATTACAAAACTCTTTCCGCCTTTGTAAGCTACCATACCCAGGTTGGGCACAAGCGTAGTGAAAGGATAATCTGCCACTTCGGGTTTTGCATTGCTCACCACAGAAATCAACGTTGACTTACCTGCGTTGGGAAAGCCCACCAAACCCACATCAGCTAATAATTTTAATTCGAGAATTACCCATGCTTCTAACGATGGCAAACCGGGCTGCGCATAAGTAGGTGCCTGATTAGTTGAAGTTTTAAAATGATTATTTCCCCAGCCGCCTTTGCCGCCTTCAAACAAAATAAACTCTTCGCCATCTTCATTTATCTCGGCAAGGGTTTCGCCTGTTTCGTAATCTTTTGCTACCGTGCCCAGCGGCACATCAATGTATTTATCAGCTCCTTGTTTTCCAAAACACAAAGCGCCCATGCCCTTGGCTCCGTCATCGGCAGTAATATGTTTTTGATATTTGAGGTGGAGCAAAGTCCACAACTGCGAGTTGCCACGTAAAATTACGTGCCCGCCTCTGCCGCCATCGCCACCATCGGGTCCGCCTTTGGCTACAAATTTTTCGCGGTGAAAACTGGAAGCCCCAGGGCCGCCTTTGCCGCTTTTGCAATAAATTTTTACGTAATCAATAAAGTTTTGAGTAGCCAAGAGAATTGAAAATTGATGATTGAAAACTGAATACAGACTTGCTGTTCAATTTGCAATCGTGTTAACTGTGTTGTACAGAATTAATTTCGCTACACAGCGCTTGAAAAATAGTTTCTATTTCGCCTACGCCATTTATTGCGCGGTATTTTTTTTGAGCCGTGTAAAATTCTTTTGCGGGTGCCGTATCGCGGTGGTAAATGTCAATTCTGTTTTGAATTACTTCGGGGTTTTGGTCATCGGCTCTGCCCGAATCCTTTCCGCGAAGCAACAATCGTTTTCTCAATTCTTCTTCGGGCACTTCTAATGAAAGCATCATGGTAACCGAAGTATTTCGCGAAGCCAGATATTTATCCAACGCTTCGGCTTGTGTAATGGTGCGCGGAAAGCCATCGAAAATAAATCCTTCGGCAGTGGTATGTTTGGTAGCTTCGGATTGCAAAATATCAATGGTAACTTCATCGGGCACTAACTGCCCTTTATCTAAATAGCTTTTTGCCAGCTTACCCAAATCGGTTTCGCCTTTAATGTTGGCGCGAAAAATATCGCCTGTAGAAAGGTGCACCAAATTGTATTTCTCTACCAGTTTGGTTGCCTGCGTTCCTTTGCCGCTTCCCGGTGGGCCGAATAAAACAATGTTCAACATAAGGGGTTGTTTTTAACAGGCGCAAACCTAAGCGTTTTTTTGGTTTGCTGCATGACAGAGCAGGCTTACTACATGATGCAGGAAGCTTACTATGCGGTGTAGGAAGTTTACTATGTGACGTAGGAAGCTTACTCTGTCGTCTAGCAAGCTTCCTAGATGGTGTAGGAAGTTTACTCTGTGGCGTAGGAAGTCTACTATATCATGTAGTAAGCTTCCTACGCGATATAGTAAAGTAGATTTTATTCAAAAAAGGTGTGTTTTTGCTCAAAAAACGATAAAACCTGGCTTTTACCAGCGTATAAGCGCGCTTGCCCACATAAACCCGCTGCCAAAACCAGCAATGGCTATAAGGTCGCCTTCTTTAATTCTGCCTTGTTCCCAAGCTTCGCAAAGTCCTATAGGAATGGAAGCGGCAGTGGTGTTTCCGTAAAGGTGAATGTTTGAAAGCACTTTTTCATCGGGCAAATTCATTTCCTTTTGCACCGCTGCAGTAATGCGACCGTTTGCCTGATGCGGAATAAGCAAATCAATATCCTCATCTTTTAAATTGCACGAAGCCAATGCTTCGCGAATTACTTCAGGAAAATATTTCAAAGCGTTTACAAAAACCAATTTGCCATTCATATAAGGAAGCAACTCGCCTTTCTCCATCATGTCGGGCGTAAAGCGCACTTTTCTGCGGCTGCCGGGGTGCTCGAGATAAAGTTCTTCGGCAAAGTGCCCATCACTATGAAGTTTGGTGGTGAGTATTCCTTTGTTCTTTTCTTCGGTGGCTTCAAGCACAACAGCGCCAGCCCCATCACCAAAAATAACCGCCATGTTTCTGCCTCGGTCACTTTTTTCAAACACGTTTGATTGCACTTCGCTTCCAACAACAAGCGCATTTTTATACATACCCGTTTTAATAAACTGGTCGGCTACACTCAGAGCAAAAATAAAACCCGAGCATTGTGCCTTTACATCAAAGGCGGGAATTTGACGGAACGGAAGCTTGCGCTGCAACAGCACACCTGAACCCGGAAAGTTATAGTCGGAACTAAGCGTAGCCATTACAATCAAATCAATCTCTTCGGCTTTTTTGCCCGCGCGCGCCAATGCCTGTTCAGCCGCGTGTGCTGCCATGCTCGACACGGTATCAACTCCTTCTTTAAAAAATCTGCGCTCTTTAATTCCGGTGCGTTCAATAATCCACTCATCAGTAGTATCCATCATTTTTGAGAGGTCATCGTTGGTCACCACCGTTTCGGGAACATACATTCCAACTCCAATAATTTTACTTGATAGCATAAGCAGTTTATTGTTGTGCTAAATAGGTTTTGGGATTCTTCAAGAACTCGGCTTTGCATTCAGCCGAGCAAAAGCCATAGATTTTGCTTTCATGTGTAGTCGTATCGGCAATATTTCCTTCTTCTATCGGCATTCCGCAAACCAGGTCTTTATTTACTGCCAGTTGCGATACTTTTATA
>CANJRM010000100.1 GCA_947476645.1 Bacteroidota bacterium | reverse complement strand
TTTGTGTAACCGTTGTAGCAACGGGCGTAGGATTGCCATAACGAACCACGGCAACATTAGAAGCCGGCACATAACTTTGTTGCACAGGAATCATAGAGAAATAACGCAGCGTTACCTTTCCGTTGTTTTTGTCTTTCTTGATTTTGTAGGTTACATCCATCAAGGCTCCGTTGGCATCTGCCAGCATGAGCGCGTTCTTGTTTATTTCGGGAATGGTTTTGTCTTCAAAAATAATTTTGGCGGTGTAATAAGGTTGCGGTAAATCTTCAACGCGTAAATTAGTTTGCGCTACATTGTTTTGGCGCTCGCCATTAAGCACCAGAAAAAATTTGTCACCATCTTCCGAAAAAATAGTGAGGTTGGCAACGGGTTGCGGTTGTGCTGCGGCTACAAAAGCGAAGAACAGGATGCTGAGCGTGGGGAGTAGTTTCTTTATCATATTATTTTGTTTGGTTGGCGTATTTCAAGAGCCGCGCCAAAAATGATTCAAAAAACTGTTTTTGCAAATTTTCGGAAATTGCAAAGCAAAACCATTGAACTTTTGTAGCTGAATAGATTCACGAATAATAAAAGTGGAAGTCGTATTCCCACACGCCCATCACTTTTTCAATGTTGAGTTTATAGAAAATTGCATTGTTGATGTTAATCATGATGTTCTGCTTTTTATCGCCAGAGCCTTTATACATTTCAAAATAAATTGGAACTCCCCCCTTCTCAACAATGCCGCCACTGCTAAAATCGTGTCCTGTGAATACCTGTTCTTTTCCATCACCCATGTGCAGGGTGTAAACAACTTTGCATTCTTTTCTACCAATGGAGTTTTCCAGCTCTTTGATAAAGTCGGCTGCAAAAAGAGTTGTTCCGGCCAATAAAACAAATGCGGTTAAGAGTAAGTTTTTCATGAGTCTTTTGTTTTGGTGTATTTGAAAAGTAAACTTAAACGTAATGAAAATTCGGAACAATCACGAAGTCTCCACTTGTTTTAAATTCACCGCGTGCAAAAACAACAGGAAGGAATTCAACTCAACAAATACATCAGCTCATCGGGCTTTTGCTCGCGCAGAGAAGCCGACAGATATATTGAAGAAGCGCGTGTAACTATCAATAACGAAATTGCTTTAATAGCTGCGCGGGTGCATGCGGGTGATGTGGTAGCGGTGGATGGCGAAAAAATAAAAATCAGCCGCAAGCAAAGTTTGTATATAGCTTTTCATAAACCACAAGGCGTTACATCAACTACCGACCCCACCGACCGCAGCAACATTATTTATTTCATCAATCACCCGAAACGAATTTTTCCGATTGGCAGATTGGATAAAGATTCAGAAGGATTAATTCTGCTGACAAACGATGGCGATATCGTGAACAAAATTTTGCGCGCAGGAAACGAGCACGAAAAGGAATACATCGTTACCGTAAATAAAGCCATGACTTCTGAATTTATAAAACGCATGTCGAGTGGTGTGCCGATTTTTGGAGAAAAAACAAAACCGTGTGTTGTGCGCCAACTCGGCAACCGAAGTTTTAGAATAATTCTAACACAAGGATTGAACCGGCAGATAAGACGCATGTGCGAGTTTCTCGGTTACGATGTGCTTACGCTCAAGCGCATTCGCATTATGAATATCAGCTTGGGAAACTTAGCAGTAGGCAAATGGCGCAATCTTTCTTTTGTAGAAACCGAAGAATTGAACAAACTGGTTTCGGGTTCCAGCAAAACAGAGGAAGCTTCGATAAGAAAAAAGAAGAGGAGATAATTAGTCCTTCGGCAAAGTCGGAAGATTATTGTGATTGGTGTGCTTAATGCGCGTTCCAAAACTTTCGCGCTTGTTCAATGGAACAAATTCTTTTACAAAAGCAGAAGATGCGTCAATCTTAGGCACAGGCAAATAAAGTTTCTTCAAAGAATCAACGGCTATTGGCAAAATACCCATGTCAGGCAAATTGGTTACAATAAATCCTTCTAGAAAAAATGCCTGATAAGGGTCAGCCGCCAACGCCACTTTTTTGAAACCTAGTTTTTGCGCAAGCAACCAGCTGTAGTAAACGTTTTCTTTTCCGTGCTCGGCTTTTATTTCGGCAAAAACATTTTGCGCAGGAACTCCCATCGCTTCTGCAATTAACTTCATGGCCTTGCCTTCCACATAAGGCGAGTAGCAAGCCGCTCCTGAAAAAATGATGTTCTTGGTAACACCGCGGTCGTAAAGCGTCTTCGCCCAAATGATGCGCGCATTAAATCCATTGGTTTGTTGTATGGCGGTATCATAAGCAATGCCCGGCACAATCACCACATCGTAAGGAGCGTTTGGCAGATATTGCGCGCTCATGCGTTTAGCAATCTTGGTTACATTACAGGCATAAGCAGAAATTAGAATAGCAACAGCAAGCAGAATTCGTAGCATCTTCATTTTTATTTTGTGTGCAATCAAATAAAAATACAGACAAGTGAAGCGGCTTTAAGCTAGCATCATTCAAAACTTCGGAAATTTATTAAACATTCGCCCTTAAATTTTTCTATGTCCGAAACCAAACGAATTCTCCAATCTCCACGCGGCTCACAAATTACCTGCAAAGGTTGGGTGCAGGAAGCTGTTTTACGAATGCTGCATAACAACCTCGACCCCGAAGTGGCGGAACGTCCCGAAGATTTAATTGTTTATGGTGGCATTGGTAAAGCTGCACGCAATTGGGAAGCATTCGATAAAATTGTGGAGTGCCTTCGCGATTTAGAAGAAGATGAAACACTGCTAGTTCAAAGCGGAAAACCGGTTGGAGTTTTACGTTCACATAAAGATGCTCCTCGTGTACTCATTGCAAATTCAAATCTTGTAGGCAAGTGGGCAACGTGGGAACACTTCCGCGAATTGGAGAAGAAAGGTTTGATGATGTATGGTCAAATGACTGCGGGTTCTTGGATTTATATAGGCACACAAGGAATTGTGCAAGGCACTTATGAAACATATCTATCTCTAGCTAATCAACATTATAACGGAACGCTAAAAGGAAAATTAAATGTTACTGCCGGTCTTGGCGGAATGGGTGGAGCGCAACCGCTTTCAATTACGATGAATGAAGGTGTTTGTCTTGCTGCTGAAATGGAAGAGTGGAGAATTAAGAAAAGAATTGAAACACGTTACCTCGATAAATACACCAACAATATTGATGAAGCTATTGACTGGAGTTTAGATGCGAAGGAAAGAGGCGAAGCCCTTTCTATTGGTGTTTGTTGCAATGTAGTTGACTTGCTGCAAAGATTGCTCGACAGAAATATTACTCCTGATACACTTACCGACCAAACTTCAGCACACGATGAATTGATTGGCTATTTTCCCGAAGGGCTCTCTGTTGAAGAGGCAAAAGCTCTACGCGATTCTAGTCCTGATGAATATTGCAATCGCTCTCTTGATACAATGGCAAAGCATGTTCGACAAATGTTGGAGTTGCAAAAGCGCGGAGCTATCACTTTCGATTACGGAAATAATTTACGCGGTCAGGCAAAAGATAAACGCGGAGTGATGAACGCTTTTCATTTTCCTGGTTTTGTTCCCGCCTACATCCGTCCGCTGTTTTGCGAAGGTAAGGGACCGTTTCGTTTTGTGGCGTTGAGCGGAGATGAGAATGACATTTTTGTTTGCGATGAAAAACTGAAAGAGCTTTTTCCGCACAACAAAGGTTTGTTGCGCTGGTTAGAAATGGCAAAAGAGAAAATTGCTTTTCAAGGATTGCCTGCGCGTATTTGCTGGCTTGGTATGGGCGATAGAGAAATTGCAGGGGTTGCCTTCAACGAATTAGTAAAGGAAGGAAAAGTAAAAGCACCAATCGTAATTGGTCGCGACCATTTAGATACAGGAAGTGTCGCATCACCAAACAGAGAAACAGAAGCGATGATGGATGGCAGTGATGCTATTGCCGATTGGCCCATCTTAAATGCGCTCATCAATACTGCCGGTGGTGCAAGCTGGGTTTCGTTTCATCACGGTGGCGGAGTAGGTATGGGCTATTCGCTTCATGCGGGCATGGTGATTGTAGCCGATGGAACCGAGGATGCCAAACGCAGACTGAAAAGAGTTTTACATAACGACCCCGCTATGGGAGTTATTCGCCATGCTGATGCAGGTTATGAAATTGCAAAAGCAACTTCAACTAAATTTGGTTTAGACTTGTAACCAACATGAACATCGTTCACCAATTTATTTTCTGGCTGCAACAACGAAGACTTGTCAATCTCCTTTTGGTGTTCGCTTACTTCTTCTTTATACTTTTCATGCACGACCCGCTGGTGCATGTTTCTATGTGGGTAGAGAAAATGCTTTCTCTTGAAGTTTACAACGTGGTGGTAGCGGTTGCTTTTCTTTCACTCATTTCCATTCTTGTTTTTTTTCTTCAAAAAAAACTGCGCGAAAAAAGTGAAGACAGAAATTTAAAACTCACTTATCTCTTTCTCACCATTACCGCCATTATCATTCACTCGCGCTTTATGTTCGATTCGAATATTGAGGTGATACATTCCTTTGAATATATTTTTCTGGTGTTTCTGATTTTTCCCTTTACGCGCAGATTTGGTGCAGCTATTTTGTTCGCGCTTCCGTTTATGCTTTTCGATGAATGGTATCAGTGTTCCGTGCTTTATCCGTTCCTCGACTACTTCGATTTGAATGATATTATGATGGATACTTACGGTTGCGGATTGGCGTTAACTGTGCTGATGATACTTGGAGTAAAAGGTGCAAGTAATGTGAAACCGTTTTGGCAACGATCTGAATTTATTTCACTCGTAAGTTTAGTGGTGCTGATATTAATTGCTGTGAAACTTTGTTTCATTGCCTGTTATGCCAATGAAGTATGTAGCAATACTGTATTAGTGATGAATAAGCGAATGGTGAGTGAGCCCTTTTTCAGATTACATCCTACACACCATCTTTGGTTTCATGTTATGAAACCTGCGGAAGCATTTATCTGCATTCCGCTGCTGCACATTTTCTATATGGGCTTGGATTCTTTACGCAAGAACACCGCGTGAAATAACGATGCGCTGCACTTCACTCGTGCCTTCGTATATCTGTGTGATTTTTGCATCGCGCATTAAACGCTCTACGTGATACTCTTTTACAAAGCCGTAACCTCCGTGCACTTGCACCGCTTCAACAGTTGTCTTCATGGCTACTTCACTCGCAAAAACTTTTGCCATAGCACTTGCCATGTCGTAGTTTTTATGTTGGTCTTTTAGCAATGCTGCTTTGTATACAAGCAAACGTGCCGCTTCAATTTCCGTTGCCATATCTGCCAACTTAAAAGCAACCGCTTGATGATTGATAATTTCTTTCTTAAACGCCTTGCGCACTTTTGAATAATCAACCGCCAATTCATACGCACCACTCGCAATACCCAATGCCTGCGCGGCAATTCCTATTCTTCCGCCACTCAAAGTTTTCATGGCAAACTTAAAACCGAAACCATCTTCACCTATGCGGTTTTCCTTCGGCACTTTTACATCGTTAAACAAAAGTGTGTGCGTATCACTCGCGCGAATGCCAAGCTTGTCTTCTTTTTTCCCAACAGTAAAACCGGGCATTCCTTTTTCTACAATTAAAACGTTGATGCCTTTGTGCCCTTTCGCCACATCGGTTTGCGCAATCACTAAATAAGTTGAAGCACATCCGCCATTGGTAATCCAGTTTTTAGTTCCGTTGAGCAAATAATAATCACCCATGTCAATTGCCGTTGTGCTTTGCGAAGTAGCATCACTTCCTGCTTCGGGTTCGCTCAAACAAAACGCCCCAATCTTTTCGCCTTTCGCCAATGGCACTAAGTATTTTCTTTTCTGTTCTTCTGTTCCAAACGCTTCCAATCCCCAACATACAAGGGAATTATTTACGCTCATCAGCACAGAACACGAAGCATCCACTTTCGAAATTTCTTCCATCGCAATTACATAGCTGATGGTATCCATTCCGCCTCCGCCATATTCTGGCGAAACCATCATGCCGAGAAAACCAAGCTCTGCCATTTTTTCTACTTGCTCTGCTGGAAATTTCATGTTGGTGTCACGTTCAATTACGCCCGGCTTACATTCGTTTTGTGCAAAATCGCGTGCCGCCTGGCGAATCATTAAGTGTTCTTCGGAAAGAGAAAAGTTCATGTTTTAAATTTTGTGCGGGCGAAGATAGAAGAGAACAATTGACAGCCAAACGTTCTCGGTTTCGGTAAAAAAGCACAACGAACAAAGGAATGTTTTTGGCGAATGAAGCCATGCCGTTAATAATGATTACCCTTGCCCCGCAAAACCATACCCATGAGTTCATTCAACAAAGAGCAATTGCTCGAAGATTTAAAAAACTGGAACACGATTATTCGCAAGTACCAAATGCCGAGTACGAAGGATGCGATAATTCAACTGGCGAACAGTTTCAGCTTTTACATCGCGCTGTTGATTCTGCAATTTTATTTGTACGACAAATCCATTTTGCTTTCGGCAGCCGTTGCCATTCTCAACGGATTTATCCTTGGCAGAATTTTTATTATTCAACACGATTGTGGTCACAGTTCGTTTACAAAAAGCAGAACTGCCAATGATATTATCGGAACTATTTGCAGTGTATGCACTTTGATTCCTTACAAGTATTGGGCGAAGAATCACAGCTTTCATCACGCGCACAACGGGCAATTGGAGTTCAGCGATATTGGTGATATTGAATGTCTTTCTACCGAGCAATATGCTGCGCTGAACTGGAAAAAGAAACTGGCTTATCGAATTTACCGCAATCCGTTTTATCTGTTCACCATTGGCGGATTTATTTATGTAGTCATCTACAATCGCTTCGCTTTTATGAATACCGATTTTTTTAAGAAGGTGCGCAAAAGCGTAAACTTAAGCAATGTTCTTTTTCTGCTGTGCTATACCGGTTTTGCTTTTCTGCTCGGTCCCGAAAAGTTTCTGGTTGTGCAATTCATCAACTTGCTTTTTTTCGGAGCGTATGCGCTTTGGTTTTTTTATATCCAGCATCAATACGAGCACATTTATAAAAGCGGAAAGGAAAATTGGAACTACGTTGTGGCTGCTATGAAAGGAAGCACTTATTACAAACTTCCGTGGATTGGGCATTGGCTTACAGGCAATATTGGCTTTCATCACATTCACCATTTATCTCCTGCTATTCCTAATTACAATTTACCGAAAGCACACCGCGAAAATCCGATTTTTGAAAAGCATACCAACACGATTACGTTTTGGCAAAGTTTGAAAACCGTGCAGGCAAATTTGTGGGATGCACAACGCCAGAAAATGGTTTCGTTCCGCGAATACAAGCGCAACCGAAAACAAAAGAGCGCTTAAACTTCCCTGATTATATTTACCGTATTCTCTCACTAAAAAAATCATCATGGTTCAGGTAGATGTATTTTGGGGATACGGCTTTGGAGCAAGTTTAGCAGTAGCATGCGGCAAACAATTAGCTGAAGCGAAAGAACCTTTCTACAATAAATATTTCGTCAACACCGTTTTGTTTCTCTCGCTTTTTTGGGCGCCTACGGGCATGTTGCTTTTGCTCAAACATCCGAGTTGGGAAACCATGCAGGCGGCTGAAAACTTTTTCTCCATGTCGCCCTGGCTTGTGCTCTCGTTTGGAATTACCAACGTTACACAAGGCGTTTTAGGGTTTTGGCTCGGACAAAAATTAATAGCGAAGAGAAATTTTCTTGCCGCTAACTTGAATTGGATTGCGGGCTACTTCGGCATGTTTTTCATTTTGCTTTATGGTTGGGATGGTCTCGGTTACGACCGGTTTCTTTATGACCGCGATATGTTGCCGGGTTCGCCTGCATGGCACGCGGGAGCATCGGGTGCCGCGCTTCATGCCTTCGAAAGTTTATGGAAACATTTGCAAAGCGGTGTGGCTATGACTTTATATATAGATGGAGTTTGGTTATTGCCGCCCTACTTTTATTTAATGACCAAGTGGATTCGTGAAGTAAATCCTAAAGCAAATTCAACAGCGCTTATTTTTCAAATTCTGCTTATCATTTTTGTTGGTGGGTTGGGTTCCGCGGCAATTTCTGCATTGACGGTAAACTATTTGGGCGCGTTGTTAGGTGTGGGAAATCATATTGCCAGAGCAACGGGAGAAATTCCTTCTAAGACAACCATGCATATTCTCAGCTACTTTATCGGCTTGCCTTTATCCTTTGGGTTGATGTGGTTTTTGCTTTGGCGAAAAGGAATGCCGTTTTATAAAATGCTGAAGCCGCTGATGTTTGAGCAGAGTTGAAATTACTCCCTGTTTTTGCTGTCTATGTTAATGGTAACAGGTCCATCATTTATCAAAGCCACTTTCATATCGGCACCAAATTCACCGGTACCGATTTTCTTTTCTAAATCTTTCTCTACTTGTAAAATGAACTTTTCGTAAAGCGGAATTGCCACATCAGGTTTTGCAGCGCGAATAAAAGAAGGGCGGTTTCCTTTTTTGGTTAGCGCGTGTAATGTGAATTGAGAAACGACAATAATTTCTCCACTTACATCTTTCACGCTTAAATTCATCTGCTCATTTTCATCCTGAAAAATACGAAGGTTGACAATCTTGCTGCTCATCCATTCTAAATCTTCTTGCATGTCAGCTTCTTCAAAACCTGCAAGCACAAGCAAACCTTTGCCGATAGAAGATTTCACTTCCCTTTCAATGGTTACACTGGCTTCTGAAACTCTTTGAATGGTCACGCGCATTTTTCCATCAATCGTGCTTTGACGCTTTAGGTTTAATTCTGAATAAATATTTAACCCCACCACTGCCATAAGGATGATACTCCTTTGGGTTGACTACGCGCTTGTAGGTGGTTTCGTTGTAATCGTTAAAAGGAATAGCCACATGAAATGAACCGAAAATTTCAAGATTGCGAATTCGCCAGTCAACAGAAAAGCCGGGCTCAATATCGAGCAAGCCGAAAAATTTATCGTAGGTGAGAGGTGATTGACCCGGTTGCCGGAAACCCTGAATGAGAAAGGCAGAGTTGTCATGGCCAAAAATGAAATAGAGTTCAGGAGATAAAGTAAAAATTTTAGCACCAAGAATATTAAAAAACGAAAAGTCTTTTCGAAGTGATAAGGCCACATTTACTCCGTATGCCTGGCCAATATCGTTTGTAAAAGTCTTATAGTAAATTTTTCTTGGAGGGCGATTCTGTCCTAGTTGAACTTCTAAATATTTTCTGCTTGTGAGATTGCTACTCCAGCTAACCGAGGTGCTTACACCAATTGTGAGGTAATTCCAAAAATTAAAAGAGTTGAAAAGATTGAATGAATTGTTCAGCATTCCCTGATAGACTTTCTCCTGGTACAAAGTGAAATTACGAGAGTAGCCAATGCTAAAAGTCCAGCGTTTAAAAAACGTTCTGTAGAAGCCCGTAGAAAAAGCCACCAATGGCAGTGCTGCACTTTTGCGCACAGCACTATCGGTGTAAAACCCCATCGAAAGCGAAGCATACAATCCGGTTTTGTGGTAATACATTACCGATGGATAAAAAGCAGCGCCTTTCAATGAAGTGCTTCTGCCATTTGAAAGTATCGGGCCTGTTACATCTAAACTGATTTCGCAATGCGAAGAACGATTCATTAAAGCCACAGTGGTGTCAATCGATTTTGCTTTTTTAAGTCCGAGAGTTGACTTAATCAATTTCACCTCCTGCATAAACGAATCCTTATATTCTTCGAGCAGCGCATAGTCTTCGTCACTTAAACTATCAAGAGAAAGAATTTTGTATTTGCTGCTATCGGCAATAGAAGAAAATGAAGCAGCGCGGCTGCTGCTGAAAAGAAAAATGAAAAGAAAAAGCCAACCGGTTTTCATGCCGCGCAAATGAATTTTGTTTTGTTGTATTCGGATTAAAGAAAGAAAATGTTTTTCGCCACGCAATAACCGCCACGGGTTGCCACTCAAAAAACCTTGACCGTTCGGCATTTTCTGATAGCTTTGCGCCCTAAATTTTTCAATCATGCAAACTCAATATGCCATCTTCGGATTAGGAACACCAGAGGTAATTGTAATCGTAGTTGTTATCCTCATTTTTTTTGGTGGTAAAAGAATTCCCGAATTGATGCGCGGCATTGGTCAGGGTGTGCGTGAGTTCAATGCGGCAAAATCGAATATCAAAACCGAAATTGAAGAGGGAATGAAAGACAAACCCGCTCCCGCAAAAGAAACTGCCGAAGAAAAAAAGGCGTAACTCCCGAAAACTTTATTTCAAAAACGATAATCAATTTTCAAAAATAAATTGAAGTGACAGAGGTGTCTAAAAAAACTATTAAGCAAATTCAGACTGATGTAAAATCGGGAAACACTACTTGTGAAAATTTGGTGCGCGAATATTCGCAGAAGATAGAAGACAACAAACACCTCAATGCTTTCCTCGAAGTTTTTTCCAATGAAGCTATTGAAAGAGCAAAAGAACTCGACAAAAAGTCGGCAGAGGGAAAACCAACAGGAAAACTTTTCGGTTGTGTAATTGCCATAAAGGACAACATTTGCTACAAGCAACATAAGGTTTCGGCAGGTTCAAAAATTTTAGAAGGATTCACTTCGCTTTATAGTTCAACGGTAGTGGAAAGATTGCTTGCAGAAGATGCCATCATCATCGGCAGAACTAACTGCGATGAATTTGCGATGGGTTCGAGCAATGAAAACTCTGCTTTCGGAAATGTATTGAATGCGCAGGACAATTCACGCGTTCCCGGTGGTTCATCGGGCGGAAGTGCGGTGGTGGTTCAAGCAGGTTTGTGTCACGCTTCACTGGGTTCTGATACTGGCGGCTCTATTCGTCAGCCCGCATCATTTTGTGGTTTGGTTGGTTTGAAACCAACCTATGGAAGAGTATCGCGTTACGGCTTGGTTGCTTATGCCTCTTCTTTCGACCAGATTGGTCCGTTCACTACTAATGTAGAAGATGCGGCTGTGCTTATGGAAGTAATTTCGGGTAAGGACAATTATGATTCAACATCTTCATCCGAAAAAGTTCCTTCTTATTCTTCGGAATTAAGCTTTGAAAAAAAATCGCGCATTGCAGTTTTCCCTTCTACCATGAACAGCGATGGATTAAATACAGAAGTAAAATTTTCGGTAGAAAAGATTTTCAACGATTTGAAAAAGGAAGGACACACTGTTGAAGAAGTTGGGTTCGATTTACTCGACCACCTAATTGCTACTTACTACGTGCTAACCACTGCCGAAGCATCGAGCAACCTTGCTCGTTTCGATGGTGTTCACTATGGATATCGTTCAAAGAATGCAAATGAAATGGATCCGGTTTACAAACGTTCGCGCACAGAGGGTTTCGGAAAGGAAGTAAAGAACCGCATCATGCTTGGAACCTTCGTTTTAAGTTCAGGCTATTATGATGCTTACTATTCACGCGCACAAAAAGTGCGCAGAATTCTCACCGACAAAATTCGTGGTATCTTCAAAGAATACGACTTTATCATTATGCCTACATCGCCAACGGTGGCTTTTAAATTTGGAGAGAAAACCGACAATCCTGTGGAAATGTATCTCGCAGATATTTACACCGTGCTTGCAAATCTCACAGGCATTCCTGCTATTTCTTTACCGCTTGCACAAGACAAAAACGGCTTGCCGATTGGTGTGCAATTGCTGGCTGATAAATTTCAGGAGAGCAAACTACTTGCATTTTCAGAAAAATTGATGCAAATTGAACACCCTTAAATAGACAATTTAACAAAATACTCTTAGTAAACAAACCCACAACTCCGCTGCCTATCGCACCTTTCTACTCTTGAAAAATTACTTTCGAAACGTTAATCGTTAAAGGTTATTTGTTAATCGTGGGCATGCCCATGTATTACCACCAACCATTAACTATTAGCCATTAATCAAAGAGATGATAGCTTACTTAAGCGGTAAAATTACTTTCAAAAGTCCAACCCATATTTTTCTGGAAACAGGAGGTGTTGGTTACATGGTCAAGATTAGTCTGAACACCTACGAGCGTATTCAGCATTTGGAAGCGTGTCAGTTACATACATCGCTTATTGTAAAAATCGAAAACCAATCGGTGAGCGGTTTTGATTT
>CANJRM010000099.1 GCA_947476645.1 Bacteroidota bacterium | reverse complement strand
AGTACCGAAGCATTTTGTGTTGCTGCGCTAAAACTATTTGGTCCGCTCCAACTCCACGATGTTGCATTAGTTCCACTGCCAACTAAGTTGACGGTGTTGTTTGCACAGGCAGGATTTGGATTTGCACTTGCCCCTACTGCTGTTGGTGGGGCATTCACTGCCACACTAACCGAAGCTGTTCCGCTTCCGCAGGCACCGCTAGCGCTAAGCGTGTAAGTTCCCGCTGCTGCTGTTTGTATATTTCCGAGTGTTGGACTTTGTGTCGAAGAAGAATATCCTCCGGGACCGCTCCAACTCCATGTAGTTACGTTTGTTCCGCCTCCGGTAAGCACCACATTATTTCCAACGCAGGCAGGATTAGGTGCTGCACTTGCTGTAACACCCGAAACAGAACCCAACACGGTAACTTGTTTTGTGCCCGATGTAGAACCGCAGGTATTTGTTGCGGTTACCGAAACGGTATAAGGTCCGCCAACTGTTGTCCAGTTCACCGTGATAGAAAGAGTTCCCTGACCTGCTGTAATTGTTCCGCCACCGCTAACACTCCATGCATAAGAAACCGCTCCACCTACAGTAGAAATAGTATAAGTCTGCGAGCCGACACATACAGATGTAAGACCTGAAATACTTCCTACTGCACTTGGCGGATTACTAACTCCTACAGTTACACTTCCTCTCGCACTTACGCAACCAGGTATGGCAGTGCTGTTTGCCTGCACATAATATGTAGTAGCAGTTGTAGGTGAAACCGTAAGCGGTGCAGTGCCGAGTAAAGTACCGCCACTAGCAGCTGAATAAACTACGTAAGTAACGTTTGCTCCCGAGCCGCTTCCCGAAATAACAGTAGATGAACCACTGCAAATAGAAGAAGGGGCAGCTGAAGCTGTTGGAGTAGGCGGAGGTGTGCACGCAACACTTATACAATTAGTAACTACACCGGGTGTAGAACTTACCGCGGTAATTCCACCGCTGCTGCGCACCGGTGTGCCTACTGCTGTAGCAGTAAAAGTATTTACAGCCGGGCTATACGATGAACTCACAACAGGCGGAGTAGTTGCGGGGCAACCGCTGCCGCCCTGGTTTCCGTTTATATCTGTTTTGGTAATTGCAAAATCGTAACCACTGCCACCGGCTGTATCGGCACTTAAGCTGTTCATCAAAAATCCTGAATCAACTGCCTGAATACCCGTAGGCAAAATCGAAATAAAAGAGTTGTAAGATTTAGCAAACATAACCGCACCGGTTGAGCGGTTTACTTTTACTATCATGGTAGTGAATGCCAACGCGGTAAAGCCCGAAACAAAAACCGCAAAATTATTATCAGCAGTTTTGGTAATGTTACCTACACTTACACCAAGCCCTGCTGCGGTGTACTTCGTATTGGTTCCTATAACCGTTGGTCCCGAATTAGGTGCACTCCAGTTATAAAGGTAACCGCCTACACCATCTAAACCACACATCACAATATTGTTTCCCGCATCGGTAATTACCGACTCTATATCATCGGCACCTATTTGTCGCGCCCATTGAACGTTTCCGTTAAAGTCGGTTTTAATAACTGAGCCTTTGCTTGAGCCATTGAAACTCGTAGTCACCGAGCCCACAAAAACATATCCGTCCGAAACTTCAGTTAAACCATTGAGGTAATCATCATCATCAAACGCAGTAGAATAAAAAAACACTTTCGACCACAACACCGCTCCGTTTGAATCAACTTTCAACGCAAACATTTTCGAAGAATCGGTCATCTGTATTCCATTGCTAACGTGTGTAGCAGTTCCTGCAATAACAAATCCTCCATCACTTGCCTGTATAACTCTGTTGCCATAAGCCGATGCGCCCGATACAGGCACATAGCGGTATTGCCAGGTTGGTGTTCCGAATGTAGAAGGAATTTTAGCTACTAAACATTGACTGTTGGCATCACCCGTTACCACATATCTGCCGGCACTAATAGGTTTCACATCGGCAAAATCTACCGAAGTAGTAAACCCACCATTATTATACAGCGTGCTTCTTACGTGCGTGCCGTATTGGTTCACTTCGGTCAATCCGCCTCTTGCGCCTATGGGTAAACTAAACCCGCTTATCACCTGCGATGAAAAAACGTAATTAGGCCCGGGAGCGTTAAGCATAGCAGTCGGAAAATCGAACTGGCTGAAATTATATTGAATACGGAAAGTGGTTTGCTGTGCACTGCCATACAAGGCAACAGCCAAAAGAAACAGAACGTAAATTCTTTTCATAGTGAGGTTTTAAAAAAACGAAAACTGTGTGTCAGTTAAAGGAAGCGGCAAAATATAGTTTTATCGCGATTCTTCGAATTTTTGGAGGAGAGAAAATTTGAAGGAAGTATTAGAGAGGGATGAAGGAAGCGTTTGAAGTACAGAAGAAATGATTTCGAGTACAGAAGTGAGCGTTTGGAGTACCGAAGATTGAATTTGGAGTACCGAAGCGAGCATTTGGAGTACAGAAGAAGCGATTTAAGGGCACGAAGGGAGCATTTATCGTCACAAAGATTGAATTTGGAGTACCGAAGGGAGCGTTTGGAGTACAGAAGATTTGATTTAACGGCATGAAGGGAGCATTTATCGTCACGAAGAGAGCGTTTAAGGGAACGAAGATTTGTGGTAATGCCTGTTAGTAAGGCATTAAAATGGGAAATGAGTGTTTTTTGAACGGAAATGCAGGGTTTACCTTACCCTCACCACATTCCTCCCTCTCAGCTCACTCACTTGTGCTGCGGTGTAATTCAACTCCCCAAGTATAGCGGCAGTATCGTCACCTAAATCGGGTGCACTTTCATTATTGTAAAAATCATTTTGCAAAAACTTGAGCGGCTGGTTAATCGTTTTGTATTTGCCGGCTGCGGGGTGCTCATTTTCACTAAACATCTTTCGCTCATTCAAAAAAACATCCTGCTCAATCTCACTCAAATCATTAATTGTGGTAAAACAAAAATCCTCGTGCTTAAATTCCTCGAGCCACTCGCTTCTCGTCTTCGTCAAAAACAAAGCGTTCACTTCCTGCTTCAGTTTCTCCAATGGCTCACCTTGTAGTAAAAACATATCGTTCCAATCTGCCCGCCCCACCTTCGCACAAAACTTACCCCAGAACTTCGGTTCCAAACTTCCAAGCGCAACAAACTTTCCATCACTGCATTTATACACGTTATAATTAGCAAGTGCTCCACTCAATTCAAATGTGCCTCGCGCCAGATTATTCTTTGTGCCCTGATGATACGCAAACTGCAAAGCCGTAAAAGGCACAGCCGCATCGGTCATGCTCACATCTATCCACTCGCCCTTGCCGGTGCGCTCGCGCTGGTAAAGCGCAGCCGTCACCGCGTTCATAGCCATATATCCACCGCCTGCAATATCCGCCAGTTGAAAACCGGGTATCGTAATTTCATTAGCATTACCCGTAATGCCGAGTGCGCCCGCAATAGCAATGTAATTCAAATCGTGCCCTGCATCCATCGCCTTCGAAGAATGTTGTCCGTAACCTGTTACCGAAACATAAATCAATTTCGGATTCAGCTTCGCCAGTTCCTCGTAACCAAAACCCAAATCCTTCATCACACCGGGGCGATATTGTTCAATCAGCACATCGGCTGTCTTTATTAAATCATAAATAATCTGCTTGCCTTCGGCAGAAAGATAATTGAGTGCCAGACTTCTTTTATTTCTGTTCAATGCAAGGTAAAGCATACTAATGCCTTTAATGCGCGGTTCAAAACTGCGGATGTAATCAGGGTTATCGGGGTCTTCTACTTTAATTACATCGGCACCCATATCTGCCAAAAACATAGTGGCAATAGGCCCGGGAAGCAAACGGGTGAAATCAATAATCTTTACTCCCGCAAGAGGACCGGTTTTCTGTTTTCTGTTTTCTGTTCTCTGTTCTCTATTGTCTGTTGTCTGCGGTCTGTTGTCTGTCGTCTGGAACCTCCTAAAGCACTTCGCAAACTGCATCATGGCTGCGAGGTTGCTCACTTTTATTTTCCCAAGCATCAACGCCATTTGAGGATTCGCCTTACCGGTTTCTAAATCCACATAAACACTTGCTTTAGTTTTAATCACGCAATCGGCTTTGCCGTTTAGTCCTTTCTGCAAATCGCATTTTTCATTCGCTATCGTAACGGTGTATTGAATCGTTTCATCTCCCGAAATATCAAAATGAAAAACAGCAGCATAGTTCTGCGCCTTCTCTGCACGAAAACGAAGAGGAATAGATTCAAGAATTTGTTGCGCGGTAATGTTCATAGCGCGTAATTAGGAAAAAAAGAAACTTGTAAAAAGAAAGCGGCTGCTCCATGCCGAAAGTGAAAAAGAAATAAAATCCCTCCGTAACTCGGTTTCCTTTAAACAATTTGTTCCATTTGCCGCATGAAGAAAAACATCATCGTTCCTCTTTTCATGCTCATGCTTGGTGCCTCGGCACAGCAAGATGTTTCACAGGCATTTCTGCAAACCAAAACGGTAAGCATTGACGGCATCAGCAGCGAATGGCAAAAGCCGTTCAACCTTTACGATGGCTCTACGGGTCTGCTATTTACTATTGCTAACGACAGCACCAATCTTTATTTCTGCTTCACCGCCAATGACGAAACCAAAGCACGAAAGATGATGCGCGCGGGTTGGGCAATTACACTTTCATCGAAGGAGAAGAACAGGAAAGTGAATGCCTCTATAGTTTTTGCAAAGCGGCAAATGATGGAAGGCGAAAACAAAATGAACCACGAAGGCAACTGGCACAAACACGGCAGCTTCACAGAGATTGTAAACAACTACAAACTGCAACTCACCGCCATCACGGCTTCGGGTTTCAAAACCAAAAACGGAACTATGCCATGGATAAACGAAAACGGAATCAACATAGCCGTAGGCGTTGACAGCACAGACGGAATTGTTTACGAAGTTTCCATTCCGCTTAAAGAATTGTTTGATGCTAATGTTCTTCAAAACAACGAGCAACTCAGTTTGAATGTAGAAGTGAATGCTCTGGAACCTCCTTCATCGGGCAGTGAATATCGCGGAGGCGGACAAGGCAGCGGTTGGGGAAGCGGAAGTGCCGGAGGAAGAATGGCGGGAGAGGAGAACAGAGCAGGAAATATGAATCCGAATAATCCGATGAACAACAATTCAATGAATAACAATCCTATGAACAACAGCCAGCGCACCGATGATTTCAGTGATGAAAATGAAACGCAACATACTACTGCATCGAACAAAAGTGTTTTGTTTGAAAAGGGTTCACTCAAACAAAAATTTAAACTCGCGAAAAATTAAACCTTCGACAATATCATGCTGACAGCAACGTTTGTCATGCTGAGCTTGTCGAAGTATCATTATGATTAATTATCATTTTGTTTTACCAAACTGATGTAGCCTTGTTTCGTTTTTTAATTATCCAAATCCTATGATGAAAATTACATTTCAAATCCTTCTGCTTTGCTTTTGCCTCTCTCTCGCTTGTTGCAAAAAAGAAGAGGCTTCTTTTTCAGGAGCAAAAGTGGCAACTAACACCAACATGCGTGCTGGTTATGTTGATGCTTATACTTACAACAGCGATGGAAACGTAAGTGAGATTACTCGAAATCTTGGTGGTAAAACTGTTTTCAGTTATTCAGGTGACACCGTTTTAATGCAATACATCAATGCAGCTTCGGTAGTTTCAAGTGCTACCAGATATATTCGCCAGGGAACATATGCCGACACTTCTTTTGGATTTTATCAGGCGGCAAACAACTCTGCTAAGTATGCTTACAACAGCGATGGTCAGTTGACTCAACAAAAGAATTATGCTTTCGGCTCGCTAAGTTCAACTTCAGACTTTACGCTCACGAGTAAAAACCCTGTTTCAATAACTACTACCAACGCAGGCACAGGCACACACGTATATACGTATTACAGTTACGGCACTAACAGTAACACCATCGGTAACCAAAATTTCGGAATGGGATTTTTAGGAGTTGGCTCTTTATATCTGCCTACTACACAAGTTCGCATTGCTGATAATGGCGACACCACTGCTGTTATCACTTACACTTACCATTATAACGGTGACTCAAATGTTGATGGCCTAGTCACACACGACCGAAATGGTTTTGTAGTTGATTCAATGGCGTATAGCTATTGATGATTCGATTCTTTATAAAATCTTTATACAATTCAGCACTTCTTTTATACCGCATTTACGGTATGCGCATACCTTTGCACCTAACTAAAATTGAACTAGTAAGAAACAAGTGAAACAGTCTAAAATATCATTGACCCTTTTTGTTTTGCTGATGGCTGCAAAGATAAACGCGCAAGACAGCGCGCGAGCATTTACTTTCTATGGATATGCCGATGTTTACTACGGATACGATTTCAGCAACCCTGAATCCGGAACCCGTCCGGCATTTCTTTATAGCCATTCGCGACATAATCGTGTAAATGCAAACCTTGTGTTCTTGAAATTTGCATACACAAAAAAACGCTTCCGTTTCAACATTTCTTCTATGCTTGGCACTTACTCGCAAAGTAATTTGTCTGGCGAACCATTTTATTTGCGACAAATTTTTGAAGCCAATATTGATGGCAAACTCCTCAGGAAAAAAGACCTTTGGTTAGATGCGGGTATATTTCCGTCCCACATTGGTTTTGAATCTGCCATTAGTAAAGATTGCGCAACATTATCGCGAAGTATTCTGGCAGAGAACACTCCCTATTTTGAAACGGGTATTAGGCTTACCTACCAACACAATTCCAAATGGACCTTCACGGGGTTGGTTTTAAACGGCTGGCAAAAAATTAATTGGACAAAAGAAAAATCACTTCCTTCTTTTGGCACTCAAATTATTTTTCAACCTACCGAAAAGCTACTACTTAATTACAGTACCTTCATTGGCACCGACTATGTTGACACCATTCGCAAGATGCGTTACTTCCATAATCTCTACGCCATTTATTCTCCTCTCTCGCAACTTACTTTCACTTTCGGGTTCGATATAGGCACAGAGCAGAAAGAGAAAAACAGTTTGCAGTACAACCTCTGGTTTAGCCCCGTATTTATTATGCGATATAAGCCAATAAGCAAATTTGCCATGGCAGTGCGCTACGAATTTTATAGCGATAAAAACGGAGTGATGATAAACAGTGGCACACCTAACGGTTTTCAAACGCATGGCGTTTCGTTAAATATCGATTATGTGATTTCGTCTAAAGTGGTTTGGCGTGCAGAGGCGCGTTTGCTTCGCAGTAAAGACGAAATTTTTACATGGAATGAAAAATCAAATAAAAACAATTTTGCTCTGCTCACTTCACTTGCAATTATGTTGAGTAAATAATTTTTTAAGCTGAAGAGATTTGTCCTTAAACAAAAAAAGCATCCTGATAATCAGGATGCTTTTTTATTGAGATGAAAAAAATTACGCTAAACGATTGAAATAAGTAATGAACTTCATTACTTCTCCTAAGTTGGTTACTTTTATTTTACCCATCATAAACATCATTTGTGGATTGCCACGACCTAATTCCAGGTCTTCGTAATCGGTAGCCTTAGCTGTAATAACACAAGTAGCTGTTCCTAGTAAACCATCTTGCACAATTACGTTTTTGTCTTTTAAATCTACAGTAAATTCGCCACCGGTTGGTCCATCGAGTTTTAAATGAAAAACGTGTAGAGCACTGTCATCTACTTTATCGCTTTTAAAGCGCGATGGTAAGGAGTAAACAATTTCTTTTGCTGTCATTTTTGTTGTTTGGTTTTTGGTTGAAGAAATATTTTTAGTTGTTGAATTTTCATTTTCAGGAGTTCGGGGTTTTGTTTCTGCTTTTAATTCCGATTTCGGGCTTCCACCTTCTGACTTCTCTTGAGCTTTCATGTTCTTATAAGCGCTCTCATAATTAACTCCGTCAATCACCATTTTCGAAATTATCTCTTTCATAATTTCGGTTGTGCCGCCTACTATGGTTCCCACTCGTGCATCGCGATAGCCGCGTTCAATAGGATACTCGCTCATGTAACCATAACCACCAAACATTTGCAAACATTCATCAGCAACACGCTTACCTAATTCAGTAGCTTTCATCTTCGCCATGCTACATTCTTTAACTGCAAAAATCCCCTTCGAAAATAAATCACAACAATAGTAAACAAAGCGCTTGGTGATTTCCACTTCGGTAATCATGTCTGCCATTTTGTGGCGAAGCACCTGATATTTTTCAATTGGCTTGCCGAACACACTGCGCTCGTGCATATATTTAAGCGTGTAATCAATTCCCCGCTCGCAACCTGCAACTCCCATTATTGCAGCCACCAATCTTTCCAACTGAAAACTTTCCATGATGTAGAAAAACCCTTGTCCTTCTTTTCCTACCAGATTTGAAACAGGAACTTTCACATTGTCAAAAAACAACTCACCTGTGTCGCTACTTTTCCAACCCATCTTCTTCAGTTTGTTTGTAGTAAAACCCAGTGTGCCTTGGTCAACAACAATCAAACTAACTCCTGCCAAACCTGCGGCTGGGTCTGTTTTACAGGCAACAGTTACAAAGTTTCCGTAAACACCATTGGTGATAAAAGTTTTATTGCCATTAATAATGTAATAATCGCCTTCGCGTTTGGCTGTGCAACGCAAAGCAGCTACATCACTTCCTGCACCTGGCTCGCTGATGGCAATACTACCCACCCATTTTCCTTCGATAGAAGGACGCAGATATTTTTCTTTCAGCTCGGGACTTCCTGCTAAAAGAATATGATTGGTTGCCATGAATTGATGAACGCTCACCGCGCCTGCATAACCTGCACAAGTATTATTAGCGAGTTCTTCGAGGTAAACTACCGTGTGCCAGAAATCATTGTTAGTTCCACCATATTCTTCAGGAAAGTTAATACCGAGCAAACCAAGTTCGCCCATGCGCAAAAATATTTCGCGCGGTATCTTCTCTTCTTCTTCCCATTTATTAATGAAGGGAGCTACTTCTTTCTGCACAAAATCCCTCACCGTTTGGCGAAACATTTCGTGGTCTTCGTTAAAGTATTGTCCCATGGGGTTGATGTTGGTTTACTCTATTGTGGCATTAATTCCGCGCTCAATAATTTCGTCTTTCATCTGTTTGAGCGTTTCAAAAGGACCATGCTGCACGGCATATTTGCCCTTGTTGTGAATGAGCAGTGAACACTGCTCTGCCTGCACAGGATTGTGTTTGCATACATCCACCAACGTTTCAATAACCCACTCAAAAGTGTTGTAGTTGTCGTTATGCAGAATCAGTTTTTGATGTAACGATTCATCGTGTGCAAATTCAATTTGCGTTTCTTCAATGGTTTTGAAATGAAAATCCATAAGCGTGTTTTTGAAAGAGGTAACGAATTTACAAGCGCACCTTAATACTTCAAATAAATCAGAAGAATTTTTTCGCAGCTTGAGTAACTGATTTCTGTGAATAGTTCAAAGTTTTTTCTACGGGTATTATTGCGCACTTTTACACCATGAAAATTGAACAAATTTACACAGGCTGTTTGGCAGAAGCAGCTTACTATATCGAGAGCAATGGTGAGTGCGCCATTATTGACCCGCTGCGTGAAACAAATCCATATATCAGCCGCGCTGAAAAGAACAACACCAAAATCAAATACATTTTTGAAACTCACTTTCATGCCGATTTTGTTTCGGGACATTTAGAGTTATCACAAAAAACGGGAGCCAAAATTGTTTACGGTCCCAGTGCCAATTGTCATTTCGATTGTATCAGCGCAAAAGACGGAGAAGAATTTGCGATAGGAAAAATAAAGTTGCGTGTGTTGCATACCCCGGGTCACACTCCTGAATCATCTACCTTTTTATTGATTGATGAAAACGGGAAAGAGCATTGCATTTTTACAGGTGATACACTTTTTATAGGTGATGTTGGTCGTCCTGATTTGGCAATTGCCGCTGATGTTACCAAAGAAGATTTAGCGGGAATGCTTTTCGATTCGCTGAGAAATAAAATCATGCCTTTGCCTGATGAAGTGATTGTGTATCCTGCTCACGGTGCGGGTTCTGCTTGCGGAAAAAATATGAGCAAAGAAACCTTCGATACACTGGGGCATCAAAAGCAAGTGAACTATGCTTTGCAAAATATTTCGAAAGAAGAATTTGTAAAACAACTGACTGAAGGAATTGCACCTGCTCCGCAATACTTTTCTAAAAATGCTATGATGAATATGCAAGGCGCGGGAAAATTGGATGAAGTGTATACACAAGGATTGAGAAAACTTTCACCTGCTGAATTTGAAACTGCGGCAGAAGAAACATCTGCGCTTATTCTCGATACACGCGATGCACAGATTTTCTGTAAAGGATTTGTTCCCGGCTCTGTAAATATTGGATTGAACGGACAATTTGCAGTTTGGGTAGGAACTTTGGTTACAGATTTGGACCAATCTATATTGCTTGTTTGTGATGAAGGTAAAGAAGAAGAGTGTGTAATGCGATTGGCGCGTGTTGGTTACGATAATACACTTGGCTATTTAAACGGTGGAGTTGAAGAATGGAAAAAATCAGGAAGACAAACGGAAACTATTTCATCGGTTTCTGCTGATGAATTCTCTTCGCAACACAACAACGAAACAAATGTGCTCGATGTAAGGCGCGTTAATGAATTTGAAAAAGAACATGTTGCCGAAGCAGATAACAAACCACTTGATTTCATTAACGATTGGACAAATAAATTAGATAAGAACAAAAAATATTTTGTTCACTGTGCGGGTGGTTATCGTTCTATGACCGCAGCATCTATTTTAAAAGCAAGAGGTTTCGAAAATTTAATCGAAGTTGCAGGTGGTTACGGAGCTATTTCAAAAATAAACATTCCCAAAACAAACTTGATAACTGAATTAAAATAAAACCATGAAAAATATTTTGTCTGCCGTTCTGTTTCTGTTTTTTGCTTTTACTTCTTGTAACAGTCAAAGTTCATTTAAGAATATAGGTGTTGCTGATTTCAGTGCAGGAATCAATCAAACAGGTTCTCAATTAGTAGATGTTCGTTCGCCTGAAGAGTATAACGAAAAACATATTGCAGAATCGCACAACTTCAATATAAACGATGATAAGTTTGAAGCCAATATGAATTTGTTGGATAAAAAGCGTCCGGTTTATATCTATTGCCTGGCTGGAAGCAGAAGTAAGAAAGCTGCTGTGTGGGCCTCGGCACATGGTTTTACACAGGTGTATAATCTGGAGTCGGGAATTAACTCGTGGCTTAAAGAAGGCAAACCCGTTGTAAATGCAAACGGAGAAAAAACAAGTGGCAGTTCAGGAATGAGTTTTGATGATTACCTCAATCATCTTAAAGCGAGTGATAAATTGGTGTTGGTTGATTTCAACGCGGTGTGGTGCGGACCTTGCAAAGTTTTAAAACCAACGGTTTTAAAATTGGTGAAGAAATACTCTGCTCAGGTTTCGTTGTTAGATATTGATGTTGACCAAAATAATATCGTGGCAAACACTATGAACGTAAACGCCATTCCGCTTTTAATTCTCTATAAACAAGGCAAGGAAGTTTGGCGCAATATGGGCGTAGTAGCCGAAGACGACCTTGAAGCTAAACTGAAAGAATTCAGTAAATAATTATTCTAATTTTTGGGGAAGCTTTCATGCTTCAATACATTTTTCGCTTGCGTTAAGTGGCGCTGCTCATGACCAACGAGAATGGTAAGCACATCTGTCAAACTGTAAGTAATAATTTTCAATGCGGGAGAGGAGATAATTGTTTTCTCCAAATCATTTTTCTCCAATTGCTCAATAACAGCAGAAAATTTCTGTTGATGTTTTTCAAAATCTGAAACAATGCTCGCGGTAATTTCACTTTGTGATGGAACGAATGCCGCTGGGCTTTTCATTGGCTTTGCCACAACAGCACCAGTTTCCTTAATCAGATAATCACCAAAGAATTTTGAAATAAGTTTGATGTTTTGGTAAAACGAGTTCTTGTGTTTTCCAGAAGCCACTTTTTCAAACTGCATGTAGTAAGTAGAGTTGGAGACAATCAAATGGTCGAGGCATTGAGCAATGCTCCATTTTTCAGTAGAAGGTTTCCAGTTGAGTTGTTCTGCGGAGAGATTACCGAAGAGAGATTTTGCTTCGGCTGTTACCTTATCAAACTCAGCTTTTACTGTTTCAATTGTTTTGTTCATTGTATTTTTTTTTACCGCGAACAACCAATTATGAACGCAGCTATTTGTCTTTCCAATTCCACCACTTCAATTTCTCTTCATCGTGCTTTTCATTCGAGGCAAAATACACGGCACAACGAAAAGTATAAAGCAAACATCTATCCTGTGTGGCACCAGCCTGACGATTCGATTTTGTATACAGACGCTCAGCATCTTTGTTTTTCAAATCACCCACTTTTGTAATTCCCATTTGAATCAAATCATCGGCTACGGAGCGACCCACGCCCGGAATTTCCATTAAATCTTTTACGGCTTGTTTGTAAGCATCTGCTGT
>CANJRM010000098.1 GCA_947476645.1 Bacteroidota bacterium | reverse complement strand
TATGACGAGCCCGAAGGTGCAGGATATGCGCAAGGGCGTGGTGGAGTTTTTGCTGATGAACCATCCGCTCGACTGCCCTATATGCGACCAGGCGGGTGAATGCGATTTGCAAAACCTCGGTTACAATTACGGAGTAGAAGGCACCCGATATAAAGAGGAGCGCAGAACTTTTGATAAAATAGATATAGGCGATAAGATTCAACTGCACATGACACGTTGTATTCTTTGCTATCGCTGCACTTATGTGGCTGACCAGCTCACTCCTAAGCGCGTTCACGGTATTATGAACCGCGGTGATGCGGCAGAAATTTCAACTTACATTCAGAACGCAGTTGATAATGAAATGAGCGGCAACATGATTGATGTTTGCCCGGTGGGTGCGCTTACCGATAAAACTTTCCGCTTTAAAAGCCGCGTATGGTTTTTAAAACCTTTTGATGCGCACCGCGATTGCAAAACCTGTTGCGGCAAAACAACCGTGTGGTCTTTCGGTAACGAAATTTACCGCGTTACCGCGCGCAAAGATGTTTACCACGAAGTGGAAAGTGATGCTAACGGCAAGCCCGAATTTATTTGCAACGAATGCCGCTTCGAAAAGAAAAGCATGAACGACTGGACCATTGAAGGACCGCGCAAGATGGAAGGATGGAGTGTCATCAATCAGGGTAAATACATGAAGAACACTTCGCGTGTTGAAATAGATGGTGATGTTCGTTTGCTTACAGGAAGAGTGGAAGACAGAAAGAAGATTAGTATGAATGGGACGAATACGAAGGAGCAAACTTTAAGTGACGGGAAGTAGAGAGATTTAGACAACAGAAATCAGATATTAGATATCAGAAATTAGAGAGTAGAAATCAAAGAACAGAGAGCAGAAAATAAAAATTAGAGAATATAAACAGATAAGGTGTTGTGAGGAAACATAATTTTAAAAATCTTGAGGTTTGGAAGAAGTCAAGAAAGTATGTTGCAGCCATTTATTCTGTTTCAGCAAAATTTCCATCCGAAGAAAGGTTTGGAGTGATTGTGCAAATCAGGGGTGCAGTAATTTCTATCTCGCTGAATATATCTGAAGGGTCGGGAAGAGGAACGAACAAAGATTTTAGCAGGTTTCTCGATATGTCTTATGGTTCTGCTCTTGAAGTTGAAAATTTGTTGTATCTGTCTTTTGATTTAAAATTTATTACTGAAGAAGAACAGAATAAATTAGTTGAACAAGTAAATGAAATTCAAAAAATGATAAACGGACTTCAGGACAGTCTAAACGTGTAGTTTTCTGATTTCTGATTTCTGATATCTAATATCTCTATACATGGACTTAGCATTATTTATAGAAAAGGCAATTATCATTCTCGTTGTATTCGGCATTACTATGCTCATTGCCTTGTATTCTACTTTTGGCGAAAGAATTTTTGCTTCTTACTTTCAGGATAGATTAGGTCCTAACCGCGCGGGACCTGGTGGTATTCTTCAGCCGCTTGCCGATGGAGTGAAGATGTTTACCAAAGAAGATTTCATTCCCGATACTCCGAATAAATTCCTTTTCATTTTCGGACCTTTCCTTTTTATGACTACTGCGCTTGTTACCAGTTCGGTCATTCCGTGGGGCGATACCTTGAATTTATTTGGAAGAAGTATTGTATTGCAGGCAGCCGATATAAATGTCGCGGTGTTGTTTGTGTTTGGCGTGGTGAGCATTGGTGTTTACGGAATCATGTTAGGCGGATGGGCTTCGAATAATAAGTTTTCGTTGCTCGGTGCAGTGCGCGCTTCATCGCAAATGATTTCTTACGAAGTGGCAATGGGTCTTTCGATTATTGCGGTGCTGATGTTGACCGGCACATTGAGTTTAAGAAGTATAGTTCAGCAGCAACATGGTTTTATTGATTGGAGTGGAAGCATACCTTGGTTCAGTTGGAATGTTTTCAAACAGCCGATTGCGTTTATGGTTTTCCTGATTTGTGCCTTTGCCGAAACCAACAGAACTCCATTTGATTTACCCGAGTGCGAAAGCGAATTGGTAGGCGGTTATCACACCGAGTATTCATCTATGAAACTCGGCTTCTATCTTTTTGCCGAATACATCAACATGTTTATTTCATCGGCTTTGATTTCACTTATCTTCTTTGGCGGCTTTAATTATCCGGGAATGGATTGGGTGGCAGGTCACATTGGTGGCAACGTGGCTACATTGTTAGGAGTAGGAGTTATGTTTGCAAAAACCTTGTTCGGCATCTTCTTTTATATGTGGGTGCGCTGGACAGTTCCGAGATTCCGTTACGACCAGCTGATGAATTTGGGATGGAAGGTTTTGATTCCGCTTTCGATTGCAAATATTGTAGTTACAGGCGCGGTGATTTTGCTCACCGGAAAATGATGTTGAAAATTGAATGAATCGTTCACTAAACTAATTGGTGCATAAAAATATTTTTGCACCGCTTTAAAATGGCTACAGAATTTAAATCCATATCACTCTCCGGAAGAAAGAAAGATGTATCGAATAAGGATATGACTTTTATGGAGAAGTTGTATTTGCCTGCCATGGCCAAAGGAATGGGAATTACCCTTCGCCATTTCTTTAAACCAAAAGTTACGATTCAATATCCCGAAGTAAAGCGCGAGTTCAGTCCGGTGTATCGCGGTCGTCATATATTAATGCGCGATGAAAACGGAGCCGAGCGTTGCACTGCCTGCGGTTTGTGTGCTTTGAGTTGTCCTGCCGAAGCTATCACCATGACTTCGGGCGAAAGGAAAAAAGGAGAAGAGAATTTGTATCGCGAAGAAAAGTATGCTTCAACTTATGAGATAAATATGCTTCGTTGTATTTTCTGTGGCTTATGTGAAGAGGCTTGTCCGAAGGAAGCTATTTTCTTAACGCAGGATATGCCACCTGCCGACTATCAACGCGAAGGATTTATTTACGGCAAGGAGAAATTGGTAATGAAAAACGAACAATAAATAATAGTGACCCTCTACGCATTTCTCTTTCTTTCTTTTATTGCCGTTTTCTGCGGGTTGATGACCGTGTTGTCCAAGAACCCTGTTCACTCGGTTATTTATCTCATCGGTTGTTTCTTTGCTATTGCCGGTCATTATCTTTTGCTCAATGCAGAATTTTTGGCGGTGGTTCACATCATTGTTTACGCGGGTGCTATCATGGTTCTGTTTCTATCAACCCTTATGCTGATGAATCTCAACGATGAAACCGAACAACACAAACCTGCTTTAGCTAAAATAGGAGCAGTGATTGCTGCTGGTTTATTGATGTTGGTATTAGTAGCTGTTTTGAAAAAAGCAGATGCGCTTCCTGCTCCGGTTAATCAGGATTTATCTATAGGCACTATCAAGAATCTAGGAAAAGTATTGTTAGATGAATATCTGTTTCCGTTTGAGTTTTCATCGGTATTGTTTTTAAGTGCCATGATAGGAGCGGTGTTGTTAACCAAAAAAGAAAAATCACAGACAGCATGATGAACGTAATGCTCAGCATCTTTTCGGTGGTTCCTATTCAATACTACATTTTCATTAGTGCTGTTTTGTTTTGCATTGGTGTGCTCGGAGTTTTGTTTCGCAGAAATGCAATCATCATTTTCATGAGTGTAGAGTTGATGTTGAACTCGGTGAACTTATTGCTGGTAGCATTCTCTGCTTATCATAACGATGCAAGCGGACAGGTGTTTGTGTTTTTCGTTATGGCAGTAGCCGCTGCTGAAGTAGCGGTTGGTCTGTCAATTCTTGTTACCATTTATAGAAACGTGCATTCAGTAGATATTGATGAATTGAAATCTTTGAAACATTAGAAGCAAGACAATACAGTGAATTATCTTTTAGTAATCATACTTCTTCCTCTTTTCGGTTTTCTTATCAATGCATTCATTGGTAAAAAACTTCCGAAGACTATTTCTGGTATCATCGGCTCGGGAACTATTTTGGTTTCGTTTGTATTGTCTTCTGTTTTCTTCTTAGGTTTTTTAAACGGCACACAGCAGAAAATTGATGTAGACGTTTACGACTGGATTGCATTCGGTGATTTCAAAATAACTTTTGGTTTACTGCTCGACCAGCTTTCAGTAATGTGGCTGATGGTGATTACAGGCGTTGGTTTTCTGATTCATGTTTATAGCATGGGCTATATGCATGAGGATGAAAAGTTCCATAACTTCTTCTCTTATCTCAACCTGTTTATCTTCTTCATGTTGTTGCTCGTGCTTGGAAATAATTTCCTCGTTACGTTTATCGGTTGGGAAGGGGTTGGTCTTTGTTCTTACCTGTTGATTGGTTTTTGGTTCAAGAATCAGGATTACAACAATGCGGCTAAGAAAGCATTTGTAATGAACCGCATTGGTGATTTAGGTTTTCTCATCGGCATGTTCCTGCTCTTGTATAATTTCCATTCGCTTCACTTCGGAACTATTCAAACAGCACTGGGAACTATTCAGGTTTCGCATGCCACTATTGTTGCTATTACGATGTTGCTTTTTGTAGGAGCTATGGGAAAGAGTGCACAACTTCCGCTTTATACCTGGCTGCCCGATGCCATGGCAGGACCTACTCCGGTGAGTGCCCTCATTCACGCGGCTACGATGGTTACTGCGGGTATCTATATGATTGCGCGCGCGCACTTCCTTTATCTTCTTGCGCCAGAGACCATGCAGTTTATTGCGGTGATAGGTGCGGCAACGGCTTTGTTTGCAGCAACTATCGGTGTGTTTCAAAATGATATTAAGAAGGTGTTGGCTTACTCTACTGTGTCGCAATTGGGTTTAATGTTTATGGCGCTTGGTATTGGTGCGTTTACATCGGGCGTGTTTCACGTGGTTACGCACGCTTTCTTTAAAGCATGTTTGTTCCTCGGCAGCGGCTCGGTTATTCACGCGTTACATGGCGAGCAGGACATTCGCAAAATGGGTGGCTTGAGAAAATGGATGCCGATTACCTTTATCACTTTCCTTCTTTCATCACTTGCTATCTCCGGAATATTTCCATTCGCAGGTTTCTTTTCGAAAGATGAAATTCTTGCTGCTGCATACGAACACAACAAAGTGTTGTGGGCGGTTGCTTCGTTCGCTTCATTCCTTACTGCGTTCTATATGTTCCGTTTGGTGTTTCTAACTTTCACAGGCGACTTCCGCGGAACAGAAGAACAGAAACATCATCTGCATGAATCGCCTTCGGTAATTACGTTTCCGTTGATTGTTCTTGCGCTGCTGGCGGTGGTTGGCGGCTTTATGGGCTTGCCTGAAGTTTTTCATGCCAAACATTTCCTCAAAGAATTTCTGAACCCGGTATTTGCACAGGCAACGCAAGCAGGAGGGGAGATGGGCGCACACGAAACCAATTCATCAATTGAAATTATGTTGATGTCTATCGCATCTATATTGGCGGTAGTGGCAATTGCTATAGCTTATGTAATGTATGTGAGCCGCAAACGCATTCCTGCAAAGGACGGGGAGCAATACGGCATCGGAAAAATTATTTACAACAAGTATTATGTAGATGAAATTTACAACGCACTTGTGGTGAAACCGATCTTAGTATTAAGTGAATTAGCGCACGATGTGCTTGACCGCACTTTTGTAGATGGCATTGTGAACTGGAGCGGAAAGTTTTCGTTAATGGCGGGTGCGCAGGTTCGCAAAATTCAAAACGGTTCTATTGGTTTCTATTTATTGTTTATGGTTGTTTCTATTGTGGCAATTTTTGCTTTTGTGTTTTTGAAAAACTGAATCAGTTAAATGCTTTTGTTGTTAACCTTATTTCTTCCTCTTGTTTTTGCACTGCTTACTTACCTGAGCGGGAACCGCTTTGCGAAATATATCGCTTTGCTCGGTGGTTTGGTGGTGTTTACCTGTTGCAGTTTTCTGAAACTTGCATTGGTTCATAATAATCTTGCTCCTCTTGTTTTTGTCCACGATTGGATTTCAAACCCACACATCAGTTTCGCGCTGAACATTGACGGGCTTTCGCTTACGCTCGTAGCACTTACGGCTTTCTTAGTTCCGCTTATTATCTTCACTACGTTCAGAAAGGAAATAGAAAACGCAAAAGCGTTTTACTCGCTTGTTATGTTGATGGAGTTTGGTTTGCTTGGTGTGTTTATGGCAAGCGATGGATTTCTGTTTTATATTTTCTGGGAGTTGGCTTTGATTCCTATATACTTCATTGCCTTGCTTTGGGGTGAGAATAAAGATGCCGCGTTCCGTCATCGTGCCATTTTTAAGTTCTTTGTTTACACGCTTGCGGGTTCGTTGTTTATGTTGCTGGCGTTTATCTATGTTTATCAGATAGCGGGAAGTTTTTCAGCCAGCACGCTTTACAGTTTAAACTTAACCGACAAAGAACAATCGGTTTTGTTTTGGGCTTTCTTTCTTGCCTTTGCTATTAAAATTCCGGTGTTCCCATTTCATACCTGGCAGCCCGATACTTACAAAGAATCGCCAAGCGCGGGAACGATGTTGCTCGCTGGTATTATGCTCAAGATGGGATTGTATGCGCTGTTGCGTTGGTTGTTGCCGGTTGTTCCGCATGGGGTAATGCTGTGGACTCCGGTAGTGATGGTGCTTGCAGTAATTGGTGTTATCTATGGTTCTGTTATAGCGATTAAACAGGATGATTTAAAGAAACTATTGGCTTATTCATCGTTTGCACACGTGGGTTTAATTACCGCTGGAATCTTTACGTTGACGCACGAAGGTTTTCAGGGGGCAGTGGTGCAGATGTTTGCCCACGGCTTTAATGTGGTGGGTTTGTTCTTCGCTGCCGAAATCATTTTCCAACGCACAGGCACCTTATCTATTTCGCAACTCGGGGGAATAAGAACTGTAGCACCTAAGTTTGCTACCTGCTTTATGATTGTGGTTTTAGCCAGTGTGGCGTTGCCTACTACTAACGCGTTTATAGGCGAGTTTCTGTTGCTGTATGGTTTGTATGAATACAATACCTGGCTTTCGGTTATTGCAGGGCTCACGATTATTCTCGGAGCGGTTTATATGTTGCGCATGTATCAGAATGTAATGCTCGGAGAAACCAATTCGCTTACTGCAAACTTCGAAGATTTGAACTGGAAAGAGTTAACCGTTTTTGTTTTTCTGATTATCGGCATTTTTGAAATCGGTTTAGTGCCATCGCAATTCATGAATATGGTGCAGCCGAGTTTAGATTTGATTTTGAATTATAGTTTGAGATAAGGAATGAATACAGAATGCGATTAGTGATTGAAGATTAACGATTGCAGATTGCAGAAGTTTAAACAGCCAATGAGTGATTGCAAATTGCAGAAGTAAATACAGAACCGAGAAGGGAAAAAACCAGAAGAATAACTATTGAAATGAAACCGGGCGAATTGAACGAACGATTAATTGATTTTGCAGTGATGGTTATTACAGTAGCAGATGGATTATCGAACACGAGGGCAAGTAATCATATAGCAGGGCAAATGATTCGTTCAGGAACTTCACCGGCATTAAATTACGGAGAAGCGCAGTCAGGGGAGTCGAGAAAGGATTTCATTCATAAGTTGCAGGTGGTGCTGAAAGAATTACGGGAAACAATGAATGCACTTAAAATAATTGATAAAGCGAAAATGTTTAAGGATAGCACGCTTCTTCAACGAACTTTAAAAGAGAATAACGAATTGATTTCAATTTTTGTAACCAGTATAACAACAGCTAAACGAAACGATAAAGACGAATAGAAAACAGGATTAAACGGTATCTTGCATTTCACATCTGCAATCTGCAATCGTTAATCTTCAATCTTCAATCAATTGTATTAACAGAATGAACACACTCATATATACATCGGCTCTTGGTTTGCTCTGCATGTTGGCAGAGATGGCGAATCTGCGCAAATTGATTTTGCCGATTGCGGTGGCGGGGCTCTGTGTTATTTTTGGTTTGAACGTTACAGACTGGGGAAAGAACGGAGCTTACTACCACAACATGGTGGTGACCGATAATTTCAGTGTGGCTTTCTCGGGTTTGTTGTTGCTGCTCGGTATTTTTATTACGCTGCTTGCCGGAAACTTTTACAAGAACGAAGAATCGAAGATAAGCGACTACTTAGCTATTATCATTTTCACTTTATGTGGTGCGCTGGCGCTGGTTTCGTTTGGAAACCTGGCTATGTTCTTCTTAGGCATTGAAGTTCTTTCTATTTCGCTTTACATTTTGGCGGGAAGCAAAAAGAAAGATGTGCGCAGTAACGAAGCGGGCATGAAATACTTTTTGATGGGCAGCTTTGCATCGGGTATTTTGCTTTTTGGTGTGGCTTTAATTTATGGCGAAACGGGTTCTTTTGACCTCGGAGCCATTTCTAACTACGCTTCTGCCACTCATCCATCGGTTTTGTTTTATGCGGGCGCGGGAATGATTTTGATTTCGATGTTGTTTAAAGTTTCTGCGGCACCGTTTCACTTTTGGGCTCCCGATGTATACGAAGGTTCGCCTACCTTGACCACTGCTATGATGGCGACCATTGCCAAGATTGCCGCGTTTGCTGCTTTCTACCGTTTATTCAGCCATGCTTTTATTTCGGTGTTTCCTCCTTATGCCTGGGTGTTTACTGCGGTTACAGCATTGACCATTACCATAGGGAACTTTACCGCGCTTAATCAGGATTCATTCAAGCGCATGTTGGCTTTTTCGGGAATTTCGCACGCGGGTTATCTGATGCTCGGCATTATTTCGCTTTATGGCAAAACCGATAACGCCATTTTCTTCTACTCGTTTGCTTATGGCATTTCGAGCATGGCTGCTTTTGCCATTGCTATTGTTGTAGCTATGAATTTGGGCTCCGAAAAAATTGAAGCGTTCAATGGTTTGGGTAAACGCAAACCATTTTTGGCGGCTGCGCTTACTATTGCCATGTTATCTATGGCAGGTATTCCACCGCTGGCGGGTTTCTTTGGTAAGTATTATATCTTTAGCGAGGCTATACGCAACGGACACCTTTGGATTACCGTGGTTGCGGTTATCAATTCCATTGTGAGTGTTTACTATTACATGAAAGTGGTGTTGGCTATGTATACCAAGGATTCTGTTGAAACTGCTTTTACGCTTAAACCTGCTTACAGCTTTGTAATAGGGTTCTGTATACTTCTTCTTTTCCTTGCGGGCATTTTCCCGGGGCTGCTTACGGGGTTGTTGTAAAATAATATTGCTTCTTATTGATTTGTTGCGAACCCAAGATTAAACATCAGCAGGGGGGCAAGCCATTTACCGTTAACCATTTACTGTTAACCAAAAATTGTTTTCGCTTTTTACACCGCAACACTTTATTTTTGGTTTACGGCACTGCATAAAAGCAGGAGCGGAGCGTATTTTTTTAACCCGAAAAAGAGGAAAACGATGTCGCGCATTATTATTCCTAAGTTGTTTTTAGAGCAACAACAGTTGTTCAATACTATTGTTACCAAGGACAGCACCGATGGCACCGGCAGTGCCATTCGGCCGTATTTGATGGAGAACAATATAGTGCTGGCAAACGACCAAACGGCTGCCGCAGATGCCGCCACCCGCGATGCAAAGCACAAAGAGTTTACCGCTAAAAAAGAGAACCACCGGCAGTTGCGCGACAACCATTTTGTGCCCGTGTTTGATAACATGAAAATGGGTGCGCAGTATTTGAAAAAGCTGTATGGCAAAAACTTTTTGAAACTAAGCGAGTGGGGCTTCCGCGTTTCGGGTAGCGGCAAAATAATTTACCCGGGCGATGTGGCGCAGCGGATGGCGCTGTTCAATTTGTATTATGCCAAACATATTTCTTTCACCAGTCCACCCTCGCCTTTGCTGCCGTTTTTGGCCGCTAACGAAATAAATATGACAACCGATAACACCGTAGCCAATACCGCAACGAGCAACAACACTTCTTTTAAAAGCTTTGCCAAAAAAAGCGAGAAGCAAACGGAACTTCGCAATAAATTGTGGAGCCCCGTGATGGAACATGTGAAGGGCATAGGCCAGTTTTTAATTAAACTGTATAGCAAAAACCCGAAAGCCCTGAGCGATTGGGGTTTTGTAATTGACCACAGCAAACGAAAACCGAAGGAAGTAACTACTACTGTTAAGCCATTGGCGCAAGTTACTAAAGGCGGGATTGTTGTGGGCAGCACTCTCACTAATTCGGGTATAACAGCGCTTATTATTTACAAAGGAAAAACTACTAAAGGTGAATCAGTAGCTATTCAACCCGGCAAAGAGTTTAAAATTGGTAAGGGGTTCAGCATTATAACCGTAGTAAACAAATCGGCTTTGAAAAGAGGTAGTTTTAAATTTATGAGAGGAAGATAAAGCAACTGCTTTATCAGAAAACAAATGAAGTAATTCTAAAACTACTGTATTAAAATCAAAAAAGGGAACAGAATAATTGTAAAAGGGAACAAAAAAATGAATAAAGGGAACAGAATAATCTAAAAAGGGAACAGAAAAATCAATAAAAGGAACAGAATAATCGCTCCCTTAATGATATAAATGGAAAAGCCCCCCGAGAACTCGAGGGGCTTACTGTTTTTGTAAATAACTTACACCAACTTATTGCCGCTTATAAACTTCGAAAACAATCCCGGGGCAAAACGCTTGAGCAGCACCCCGAATTTTTCTTTGGCTCCCGCCAAAAGAATTTCTTCCTTATTGCTTTTAATGGCATCGAGAATTTTTTCGGCCACGTATTCGGGTTTCAATCCGTTTTCAATCATCGTATTGTTTCGGCCTATCGGGTTTCCATTTCTATCCAAAGAATTTTTTGCCACGTTGGTGTTTACAAAACCGGGGCACACGATTAAAACTTTAATTCCGTTGCCGCTGTATTCGGCACGCAGCGTATCAAAAAAACCGTGCAGCGCATGTTTGCTCGCATTGTAAGCCGCTTGTTTGTGTGTTACAATTTTGCCGAGTATACTGCTGATAACAACCACCTGCCCTTTCTTTTTTTCGAGCATAGCCGGCAACACCGCCTTGGTTAATGCCGCGCCACCCAAAAAATTCGTATTCATAATTTGCTTCAGCACATCCATGCTCATGTCTTTTATCTTGCTCCAGTGGCTTAGCCCTGCGTTATTAATAAGCACATCCACCGCTCCAAACTTTGCCAGCACCTCAGCGGCTTTTGTTTCCGCTTCTTCGTGTTTCGAAACATCGAAAGGAAGAATTAAACAGTTGTCGGCAGAGAGTTTGCAGTTAGCCGCCACGCGTTCCAACTCTTCTTTTCTGCGGGCAGAAAGAACAAGCTTCGCATTTTCCTTTGCAAAGGCATAAGCCAGCGCTTCGCCAATGCCCGATGAAGCACCGGTAATCCATACAACTTTGTTTTCGAAATAACTCATGGTAAATATTTGGAGTGAAGAAAATATTTTTTTAATCGTTTATCAGTTTCCCAATTCGCGCGCGCGGTTAAACGCGGCAAACAAAGCGGCTTCGGTATTTTCATTCACCGTGTTTTCGCTCAGCACTTTCAAAGCGGCTTCGGTGGTGCCGCCTTTAGATGCTACGCGCTCAATCCATTCGTTGCAGGTAAGGTTACTTTGGTTATGCAAATGCACCGCGCCCATAAAAGTCTGGTTCACGAGCAACTCCGCCTGCGATAAACTGAACCCCATCTTCATACCCGCCTGTATCATGGCCTCCATAAAGTAATAAACGTAAGCGGGGCCGCTGCCCGATATAGCCGTGGCGGCATCTATCTTGCGTTCATCTTCCACATACAACGATTTGCCCGTGGTGTTAATCAGATTCTGAATAATGAAAAGTTCTTTTCTGTCCATATCGGCCGAAGAAGTAAACACCGTCATGCCCATGCCTATTTGCGCGGGAAGATTAGGCATGGCGCGCACAATTTTAGTAAGCCCCGTGGTTTCGTAAATGGTAGAAATTTTAATACCCGCCATAATAGAAAGCAGCAGTTGCCCTTTGTGCACATAAGGCGCAATCTGTTTGCCGAGCACAGCAAAATCCTGCGGCTTTACCGAGAGAATAATGATATCGGCCTGCGAAATAAATTCACCTGCCTGCGGATGAATATTACCCTGCGGAATATTCTGAATAGAAGAAACACTTCCGGCCGAACGTTCGAGCACAAACAAATCATTGGCTTCAATAAACCGCGAAGCCAGAAAACTGCGCGCGTATGTTTTTCCCATATTTCCCGCACCTGCTATCAATACTTTCATAGTTGTAAAAATTGAAGCGGTGAAAGTAACTGTTGGTTCGGTTTTTTGTAAAAACAATTTATTTTCGGAGCAATACATCAATACGTTATGCTGCGCGTTTACCTTCTTTTATTTCTGTTTTTACCTGCCGAAATATTTTCGCAGCAGTTAAGTAAGCAGCAAATGCGCGATTTGTTAGTGGTGGCAACTGAACACAAACCGGTTTTAGATTCATTGCTGAATATTTTAGAATCAATTGATAAGAAAACCCCTACCGAAGAAAGTTACTGCGGTATTTGTTACGGTCTTTGCTGTAATTATGACGAAGGCAACTGGGCAAAACTGAAACATGTGGTGAAATCAAAG
>CANJRM010000097.1 GCA_947476645.1 Bacteroidota bacterium | reverse complement strand
GATTGTGCAGAAAATAGAAATGCGTGGAGCGTCTTTTCGTATCACTAATTTTTCTATGCCTTCTATGGCTCGTTGAAAAGAAAGTTTGTGACCGCGAATTTCGTTGTGCGTTTCTTCTGTTCCATCTAACGAAATGTAAATTTCTTTCAACCCTGCTTCGCAAAGCTCCTCAGCAAGTTGCGGTAGTTTGAGCGCGTTGGTGGTAATGTGCGTTTCTAAATTATTCGCTTTAGCATACTGCAACGATTTTATCAAATGCGGATACATCAATGGTTCAGTGAAAGCGTAACCTAATTTTACTGAAGGAAAATATCGCACTGCTTCATCTACAATTCGTTTAAATAATTCGAGCGGCATATTGAGCGGATGAGTGCCTATGAGATTTTGTGCAAAAACAGTTTCGTTGTTTTGTGTGCCTACATCACACATCTTGCAATGTAAATTGCAAACATTGTTCACTCCTAAAACCAACCATTCGGGTGAGGCAAAAATATGTTGCGGATAAACTCGCGCATTTATTTTTCGAAATTTAGAAAACGTAACTCTTGACATGGATTAGCTATTTGTGCAATGGTAATTTATGAATCTGCAAGTAAAAACTGTTGCAGTTTTTGTGTAGTGTCACTCCATTGAAATTTTTTTTTGACATTAATTAATGCTTTTTCAGTTAGTCTTTTGCGAAGCGATTCGTTGTTGAATAACGATTCTATATGCATACAATATTCTTCCACACTATGACCTATCAGCACATGTTCATTATGTTTAAGTCCGAGTGCATTCGCAGCCAATTCAGAAACCACACAGGGTATTCCCATGGCCATAGCCTCTAAAATTTTATTTTGTATTCCGGTGCCCATTTGTAAGGGAGCTATAAAAATTTTAGCGGCAGAATAAGTTGTGCGCACATCATCTAACCAACCTGTTACCTTAATCCCCTTTCTATTTTCCAGCGCTCTAATTTTGGGATGTGGTGTAGAGCCCGAAATCAAAAATGACACGTTTCTTTCTTGTTTATTCAATTGAGGTAAAATTTCATTGGCCACATACAAAGCACAGTGAACGTTGGGGAAGTAATTCATGTTGCCATGAAAAATTAAATCAAACTTTTGTGTACTGTTATGTGGAACAAAATATTCTACATCCACACCATTTGGAACAACCTTTATTTGTTGCGCTTTAGAATGCTGAATCATCTTTTTGTCCTGTTCTGAAATTATGATATGTTTAGTAAACAAGGAGAAAACCTCTCCTTCATAGCGCAACAAACGCTTTGCCTCTATTCTATAAAACCAGGCTTGCAAGCCTGAACTTTTTTCCGCCATACGCTTATAACCAGCCGAGAAAGCATCCATGTAATCCAGGGTAGTACTCACCCCTTTTATTTGTTTGGCGTATTCCGCTGTGCGGATTAATTGAAAAAAAACATTTTGTGGTGCTATTCGTTTTATTGCTTCCAACAACTGTTTATGAAATACCTTACTGTAAAAATATTTTGCCTGAAAAGGAGTCATATTAAACAAACACAAAAAGCACGTCCAGTAACTTTGCCATTTACTAATGCGAAAGATATGCACTTCTTTACAAAACTCCAATAAATGCTCACGTACATCAAAGCCAATTTCTTTATCACTTACACAAAAAAGATAGATTTCATGCTGTGTGCCCAAATGCTTTAGTTGATGATAAGCACGTAACTTATCTCCCTTATCTAGGGGATATGGCACTCGTGATAACACAACCATCAGTTTCATTTTTGCTTTTTTGAACTTGGTGAAAATAAAAACGGGCTTCTAATTATGAAGCCCGTTTTTTATTAAAGAGTAAAATGAATTTACTGTTTGGTTATTTTTTCAATACGCACTTGTTTTCCATTACTGATTTTAAGCGAATAAACACCAACCATAAAGTTTAACATGCTTATATTTCCTCTTTCCTTAACTGAAATCTGACTAACCAGTTTTCCATCCATAGAGAATAATTCTAACTGCAATGTTTCACCGCTAGCATTTTCTATTAGTAAATTATCCTTCACCGGATTTGGATAAATTTTTATTTGACCTAGCGTAGCATTATCAATTCCACTTATTGTGACGTGAACCGGAGCAGAGGCTAAACTATTACCGCAGGTATTTGTTGCTACTACTGTATAATTACCTGTTTGGGTGGCGGTGTAAGAAATTCCTGTAGCATTCTGAATTAAATTTCCATCCAAATACCATTGCTGTGATGTCAAACTACTGGTTGATGTAAGTACTGAACCAACGGCTGTAACAGTTGGTTGAGCAGGAACATCACTAACCGTTACGTTTAACGATTGTGCGGTGCTTGAACCACAAGTATTATTTGCAGTTACAGAAAATGAGCCAGAAGAGGCTCCTGTTGTGGCTGAAACTAAATTACCGGTAGAACTGCCCGTCCATGTATTTGGAAGTGTCCAAGTATAACTGGTAGCATTTGCATCGACAGTAACAGAATAATCATTTGCAGTTTCTATACAAGGAGATGTTGGACCAGAAATGGCATTTGGCTGTGCCGGTGTTGTAGTAACAGTAAAGCAATTACTACAACTAGTTACTGTATTGTTGCAACCTGCAGTTACTTTAAATCCGTAACTCCCCGGAGCAAAGCCGGATGGTATGGTTATCGAACCCGAAGCTCCCGTACTTCCACTAGTTGAAAGTGTAGCACTCAACACAATATTTCCGCTTGTGGTTAAACCACCTGTGGCAACTGTCCCGCAAGCCGATGAAACGTTTGCAACATTCAAACCCGTAATAGTAATATTGAAAGTACTGCCGGCACATCCACTTGAAGGAGTAACTACCATTTGCGAAAAGCTGATGGATAATATGCTGACAAAGACAAGAGAGAGTAAAATCTTTTTCATTATTGGTATTATGAGTTGCTAATATAGAAAAATCATTTTTTCAAACCGTGCTAAAGGTAATTGCGATAAATGTAAGATCCAACTACTGCTTATTTTGAACAGAATCTCTAGCTGAGGTTATTATTTTTTCAAACTCTTCTTTACGCGGTTGGTTAGACCAAACCAGCTTTAGTGTGTCTAAAGCTTCATCGTACCTGTGCAACCAGTATAGTGTATAAGCAATATTAAAACGGGTATCATCATTACGCGGATTAATCCGAATCGCTTCCTTATATGTAAGTAACGCCTGGTCATACTTTTTAAAATAAGCTTGCAAACTGCCTAAGTTGTTCAACACATTATGGTTGAAAGGCGATTGCTCTCTAGCCTTAAGAAAACATTCATATGCAAATGCATTTTGACCTAACGCATAAGCAGCTACGCCCTCATACCATATTTTAGGTACGGCTTGCGGACTCAATTCTGCAAAAGGCGTATTCATTAGCTTAGCCATTTCCAAAACAGATTTATTATCCACTCTTGCCTGAGCTGCCATCATATCGCGCATATAGGAGTCGGCTTTCATGCGCGCACCAATGGCAATTGCACTACTCGATATTACAAGCAAAGCAAAAAACAGAATTGGTTTTATCACCTTGGTTGACACTGTCCACGACTTTAAATAGTCCTTGCATCGGGCACTTAACATCGCCCAACTAAGAACAAGCAACAATTGTTGGTCCATTCTTTCCTTCGGGAAATCGAAAAAGCAGAAAAGGATAAACCCAATTTGAGCAGTGCCCAACAGTAAATAAATTTGTTGAGCGGCAACTGTTTTTGCAGCAACTATTTTTTTGAAGGCATAAAAAATTAGCAGCGCAAACACCGAAACAAAAAGGAGCAAACCAACAATGCCCAGTTCGCACCAAACCCAAAGAAAATCGTTGTGCGGTTCTAAAAATACCATATTCAAATACTGCGTACGAAACATACCGCTCAAACTATATTTAGGATACACCAACATCCAATTATGCGCTCCTACACCTGTAAGCCAATTATCTTTTAGCACGAAATAACTTTTGTACCAAACAGTATATCGTTCAATACCTGTATCCGACTTTAAGAAATTGGCAATATTAAAGCGTTGCAAAATTTCCTGACCTGTTCCGGTAAAAAAACCGAAACCTACCACAGCTAACAAAATCACAAGGCCCGGAAGGGCAAATTTTTTCATCAATACGAAAGCGTTTTTCCCTTGCAACACAAACAAAGCAATAGCTATAACGAGCACAGAAATGATGAGGGCCAAAAAAACTGAGCGAGTTTGCAGAACGAAAATCAATATCAACTGCAAACCAATAATGGAGCGGAATAAAAATTTCCAAAAACCTTTCGCACTGCGTATTCCCGTAGCTAATAGAAAACAAGTGATGAGCAAAAATCCCGAGTATAAATTTTTGTGCCCCCCCAACGAACTGATGGCATACAAACTATCACCTTCGGGTTTGGTGTATTCTACAACTGAAGTTAATTGCAATACACCATAAATTGAATACACCACACAAATGCACGCAACTACTTTCAACAAAAAAATTTCTTCAATAAGTTTTGAGACTAAGGCTCTTTTGAAAACCAGGTAAGCAGAAAAAACCAAAAACATTTTTTGCGATTCATATAGAGCTTCCGGTTTGTTGATTGCTTCAAAAATTGAAACAAAATGAAGCAGAACAAACAAGCCGAATAGCAAGTCCACTAAATCGATTTTCCATTCATTGTCTGTAAATAATTTAAATACAACAGGCGAAAACAAAAGTAACCATACCGCTACAAAAACAATTCGCGGCAAAAGCGTGGCGTCTTGTAATTGGTTCCAAAAAAGCAAGCAACCTCCGGCTAATAAACCTCCAATAAAAATTAAAGGCATGTTTTTTTGCGACATAAAAAAATACTCTTTCTTCATTCAAGAATAGTGAAATAAAACAACGTCAGTCAGTCAATGCTTTTTAATAGCCTTTTTTTCATTTTTTGTTTTATCCCGCTCTTTTTTCTTACGTATTTCTGTTTGCCTGAAAAATGGAAGAACCCGTTTACTCTTGTAGCGAGTATTTTATTTTATACCTGGGGCGCGCCTAAATTTGTTTTTGTACTCTCAGCGGCAGTAGTAATCGACTATTATTTTGCTAAACAAATTGCCCGGACTGAAGGAAATAACAGGAAGTATTTATGGATGATTGCTATTGGCACTAACTTGTCCATACTTCTCTATTTTAAATACACTAACTTTTTTGTAGAGAATATACTTTGGTTCTTCGGTTCGGGGTCGCAAAACGTTGGACAAATTCTTTTACCTATAGGTCTTTCGTTTTTCACTTTCCACGAGATCAGTTACCTCACCGATGTCTATAGAAAAACCAAACAACCGTTCAACAATATTGTAAACTATGCTTTGTATATCTTTCTTTTTCCACAACTCATTTCAGGCCCTATCATTCGCTTTCACGAAATTGCCGATCAAATTAAAAACAGAAATTCTAATGATAACGCAGAGAATAGATTATTGGGTCTTTTCCGATTTGCTATAGGGCTTGCCAAGAAAGTTTTAATTGCAGATGTAATTGGCGTTGAAGTAGACAAAATATTTTCTGCTGCTACCGGTGATATTGGAATGACGACTGCTTGGATAGGTGCCGCACTTAACCTGCTAAATATATATTTCGACTTTAGTGGTTACAGCGATATGGCCATTGGGCTTGCATTGATTTTGGGGTTTCGTTTTCCCGAAAACTTTAATAGCCCGTTAATATCAGAAAGCATCACCGAGTTCTGGCAACGCTGGCATATTTCACTTGGTCGTTGGATGAGAGACTATTTGTATCATCCTCTCGGGGGTAGCAAGGGCTCGTTATTTCAAACAGCCAGAAATGTTTTTTTGATATTTTTTGTCATGGGTTTTTGGCATGGCGCCCAATGGAAATATATTCTTTGGGGGTCGATATTTGGATTGATTGTAATCATGGAAAGTTTTTTTTTGTTGCGCCTTACACAAAAGACAAGCAAATGGTTTCGCATTGTGTTTACCCTTTTAATATTTATTCAAGTGCTTATACTTTTTACTGCAAAGGATGTTTACAGTGCATGGCAATACTTTCTAACCTTATACAGTTTCACAGGGGACAATTTCAATTTATTTTTCTCAACGAAAACAGAACTTGCATTACTGGCAGCAATGTTTTTGGCATTTGGTTCTGCAAACAACAGACTCCAAACTTTTGCTACAAAATTATTTCAACCGCAGGAAAGCAATTTGGCTTACGTAGGTATGGCGCTAACCACGATTTGTCTTTTCATTGTTTGCAGCAGTATGTTATTCGTATCCGGATTTCATCCGTTTCTATATTTTAAGTTTTAATGGAAAAGAAAGGACTAATAAATTATTTGGTGACATTGGTTATGGTGATTATTTGCCTGCCACAGGCTTTCGTTTTTATTCCAATAAGCGACAAAAATTTAAACGGGGTAACTGAAGAAATAAAGAAACCTACATGGAAACTCGAAGATTGGTTGTCTGGTAACTTTCAAAAAAAATACGAATGGTTTTTTGACTATAACCTGGGCCTTAGAAAAGCAGGAGTGCGAACTGCCAATCAAATTCACTACTGGCTTGGTGTGCAACGGAAAGAAGTTGTAGTAGGTAAAGAAAATGAATTGATGGGCAAAGAATATATAGATGCCTTTTACGGAAAAGATTTTCTTGGAGAAGATTCGATTCGAAGGATGATTGCACGAGTAACTGCTTTCAAAAATGAATTGAAAAAGCGCGGCACAAAATTCTTTGTGGTTCTTACTCCGGGAAAAACGCGCTTATACCCCGATAGAATTCCTGATGAGTTTAGGGAGAAGGAAACAACAGCAACTAACTATAACTGTTTTTTGAACGAGCTAAGACGAGCTAATATTCCAACAATTAATTTTCAGGATTGGTTTTCGGACATTGATAAGAAATCACCCTATCCTTTATTCAGTAACTTGGGAATACATTGGAGTGCTTATTCTTCAACAATAGCTACCGATAGTTTACTTGGTTGCATTGGGCAATTACTTTCTAAGAAAGTGAATAGAATCGGTTTCAAAGAAATTATGAGCAGCAGTGAGGCGTTTGGCACAGATAAAGACATGCTCGAACTCATGAACCTTTGGTATCCTATTGCTCCAAGCAAACCGCTTGGCTATTTTAAGACAGAAATAAACCTATCACCGGAAGCGTATAAACCTTCGGTTTTGGCAATAGGTGATAGCTATTATTGGAACGTGATATACACCGGAGTGCCTGAAAAATATTTTGCAGATGGCAGTGTATATTTCTATTATAATTCAACTGCTTATTTTAAAAACGGAAGTTCTGTGCCGGTCAGTAAATTGAGTTTATCCCAAATTATCCAAGGGAAAGACATCGTACTATTTATGTATGCCGAACCGAACCTTCGCAAATTTGGCAATGGTATAGATTCGGCATATTTAAGTTTACTTCAGAAAGATTCTTCGTTGGTGAATATTATATCAAAATAAATGCGCTTGAATATAAACCGACTGTCGCTTTATTTTTGTTATCTGGTACTGCTTGGTTATTTCACCTTGACCATTGTTGCAGGTAAATGGAACAGGCACACAGTTATTAAAAGCGATACCGCGGGGTACTATGCTTACCTGTCTTCCGTTTTTGTCTACCACGATTTATTGCATTGCCAATTTTATCCGCAAGTAGATTCGGTTTATGATGTAGGCAATGGAGTGGTTTACTATGCCGTGCAGCAAAATCATGAAACGGGAAATTTCTATTTCAAATACAATTATGGTGTTGCGCTTATTGAAGCTCCGCTATTTTTTATAGCCCACGCGTTTGCGCGGTCAACAAATTATTTTCCTGCCGATGGATATTCAGCCCCCTATCAATTGAGTGTCGCGTTAAGCGCAGTTTTGTTTTCGTTTTTGGCTTTGCTATTGCTTAGAAAATTTTTGCTAAATTATTTTAGTGATGTGGTAGTGACACTCACACTTTTCATTATTGCATGTGGCACAAATTTTTTAGCCCAGGTAATTACACAGCCCGGCCTTAGTCATATTTACCTGTTCTTTCTCTATAGCGCAATTCTTTTTAGCACTGAAAAATTTTATTCAACTGGGTGGTGGAAATATTTAATTGTATTGAGCATTGCCTTGGGTTGGTGCTTAATTACGCGTGGCACAGATGCGTTCGTGTTTTTTATTCCGCTTTGTTGGAAACTGACAGAGCTAAAAAGTTGGCGTTCTGTTTTTTCAGCAATTCAAAAAAACAGAAAGCAAATTCTTGTAGCAGCATTCATCATTAGTGTTTTTGTTTTTGTGCAAATGCTCTATTGGAAAATAACGACCAATCATTGGTATTTCTATACTTACAGGCGCGAGCTTTTTGAATTCGGTAACTGGCAAATTATGAATGCGCTTTTCAGTTTTCGTAAAGGTTGGTTTGTTTATACGCCATTGGCGTTGTTGGGTTTTATTGGTTGCTTTTTTGTTTGGCGAAAGAAAGAGTTACGCTTTTATCTTTTGCCTTTGGTGCTTTATTTTTTGACAACGCTCTATGTTGTTTTTTGTTGGTGGCAGTGGTACTACGGAGGAAGTTTTGGTTGCAGAGTTTTAGTTCAGTCGTTGGCGCTGTTGGCATTGCCCATAGCGGCTGTGGTCGAGGCTATTCTTTCGTCAAAAAAAGTTTTTCGAAATCTTTTCACCGTTGTTATTATATTTTTTGTGTTGCTCAACATTTTTCAGACAGCGCAATACGCTAAAGGAATTATTCATTGGCAAAAAATGAATCGAGAATACTATTGGAAAGTATTCGGCAAGTGGAATGTGAGTGAGGAAGACAAAAAGCTCTTACTTCAGACAGAAGAGTTGCGTTGAGTTTTGTGCCAACGCATGCCTGCTTGCGCTGCCAGCGATTTTAATTTTAAATAAGGAACACGATACGCTTTTCCATTCTTCAGACTTTTGTGTGCCGCTACTTCATTGCCAACCCAACGGATGGCGTAATCGTAATACTTGCGCGTGTAAGTGCGTTCAAAATCTATATCGCGATCCGTGGAAGTTTCCCAAGGTAAAGGGGCAATAAATTTGTTTTCCGTTTCAGTATATAAAGGAGTGCCTTTGATGGGGTACGCCACTGTGAGTGTGTACAAATCGGGGTCAGAAAATTTTAAGTGGTGTAATGTTTCTGCAATATCTTCTTGCGTTTCGCCAGGATAACCAAGCATAATAAATGTGCCCGCCTGCAAGCCTTGCTGTTGCGAAAGTTGAATTATATTACGCACCTGCTCTACCTTTACCCGCCTGCTCATGGCATCAATAATTTTTTGCGAGCCGCTTTCGGCACCAATCCAAACCCGGTAACATCCGCTCTGTTTGAGGAGCGAAATAATTTCAGCATTCATTCTATCAGCCCGGGTAATTATTTCGTAGGGAATTTTGGCGCCTGCTTTGTCCACTTCTGCCGCAAATTCGCGCAGCCAGGGAAAGTTGATGGTAAACACATCATCAACAAACCAAATCATATCGAAGTTGTAATTGGCCTTTAACCATTGTATTTCTTCCACCACTTTTTTAGGACTTCTTCTGCGATAGCTCTGTCCGTACACGGCACGGCTACACCACTTGCAATCATAAGGACAGCCCCGCATGGTGCTCATTGAAATTACATTTTGCCCGTGCGCATTTTTCCACGTGTCGAAATATTTTTGCAAATCAATTTTGCTTCTATTCGGATAAGGCAGTTCGTCAATTTCTCTTTTCAATTCACGCTCGGTGTTCACTATTACATTTTGTTCTTTATCCAGAAATGCAATACCATCAACTGTAGCCAAATCGTTTTTTATTTCGCCAGAAAAAATTTGACATAGGTTCAGCATGGTTTCTTCGCCTTCCCCAAACACAATGATATCAGCCCCGTATTTCAAAAAATTTCCCTTGTGGTTGCGCACTTCGGGTCCACCCAGAATAATTTTTGTAGTCAACGATTTTTCACTCTTAATGAATTGAATAATGCGCAACACATTCAGCTTCGTCATCAGGTTGGTGTAGATACCAATAACATCGGGACGAAATTCAAGCAATTTTTTCTTCAGCGATTCGAAATCAGAAAAGGTGGAATCGAAAACCTGATTGTCAAAATTGTTCTTTTCGAGATAAGCAGATATATACAGTAAACCCAAGGGCGGATAAGGCTTCATGATTAGAAGCTCCTTTTCATCTTCCTTTAAAAAGTACCCATGGGTTAAAAGAATTTTCATCAGCACTAAAATATCTTCTTCTGCAACACTATTGCAAAATGGTCAGCCTGATTGGCGAATAGAGAAAATAAACCCAGCCGGTTGTCGAGAAGAGTTAAACCATTCAGCAACCATTTTTTGTTTTTAAAAAATGGTTCGAGGTACGATGGCGGAACAAACAAGCCGACTGGTTTTCTCAATTTAACTTCGAAATGCAATGCGAAGACTTTCTCTATTTCAGCAGGAGAATAGTAGAAGGTTTTAAAAACAGATTTGCCAATCTTTGTTTCTGCTCCGGCTTTTACTTTTCTGCGGAAGGCTTTCTGAAAATTGAGTTTCAGCATAAAATAGAATTGTTCCCAACGGCAGTTACTACCCATAATCACCAAAAACATTTTCCCGCTTTCATTCAATAACGAAGAAAAATCATTGCTCAACTTTTTCAATTCTGTTTCATCCACACAGTTCAAACCACCAAAGTTTGAAAACAGCAAATCAAATTTTTCCTCCGCAACAGTTTCTTTTACTGAAGAGAAACTTGCGTGCACAAAACGCACTCCCGAATGTTCGCTTCCTAATTTTCTTTTCGCTACTTCAATCATTTCTCCCGACACGTCTGTTGCCAAAACAGAATGCCCCAGCGAAGACAGTTGCAAGGCATCTTCTCCGGTTCCACAATTTATTTCAAGAATATTTTTTGGAGAAGCGATTAGTGGCAATAGATATTTCCAAACCTGAGCGCGCTGAATCTTTCCGATAGCGGTATTGGTAAAATCAGCATCATAAGTTTTGGCAGAAGAATCAAAGGACTGCGGTGGCATGTTCTATTTTTTTCAGCTTCTGTTTTTCAATAGCGGTGGCAGGAATATAATAGAGCGAAGAAGCCGCGCGCTTCAGTGTTTGATAATTTGTTTTAAGCGGTTGTGAAAAAAGCTTGCCGAAACTTTCATAAGCCTGATGTTTGCGATAGTTCTTGTGTACGTAACGATGCAACTGCTTGTAGAAAGGCGGTGAGTAAGTGCTCTTAAACATCAGCTTTAACTCATCGCTATCAGTCCAGTTTGATTTTTCGTGGAGGTCGCCCTTCACTTTTTCGTAGAATCCCGTACCTGGTAGAGGATAGGAAACACTCACACCTATATCATCAGGCAAACATTCGTTGAGCATGGAAATGGTTTGTTGAATGTCTTCCAGTGTTTCACCCAAATAACCAAACTGCAAAAAGAAGGCAGGTTTAATTCCGTGTTGCTTCAGCAAACGATTGGCTTCGTGAATTTGCGCAATGGTGGTTCCTTTATCCATGGCATCGAGAATCTTTTGCGAGCCGCTTTCAGCTCCCATCCACACGCTTGTGCATCCGCTATACGCCAGTGCTTCCACATATTTTTCCTGCACGAGCAAATCGGCTCGCGATTGAATCTTGTATTGGAAATGCAAATTTTCTTTTTCAATCAACTCGGCAAATTCTATCACCCAGTTTCTTTTCAATCCAAAAATATCGTCACAAAACCAAATGTGGTCGAAGTGGTAATTCTCTTTTAAGTATTTCAACTCGCGCACCACATGTTCGGGTGAGCGCATGTTGTAAGCGTTGCCGTAAATGGGCTTAGCGCACCAGTTGCATTTGTAAGGACAGCCGCGCGTAGTGGCTACATTGAGCGAGAAATAATTCCAGCGGCTCAACCATATTTTTCGATACGCTTCTATGTCCACCAAATCCCAAGCGGACAAAGGCATTTCGCTCAGGTTGGTCATCATTTTTCGTGGAGCCGATTTTACGGCCTCCCCGTTTTTCAAAAAAGCAATTCCCGAAACCGTTTCATCAGTTCGAAAATTTTCCACCAATTCTGTAAGCGTCTGCTCGGCTTCCCCCAACATGATTACATCGGCACCGTGTTGTAAATAGTTTTCAAAATGGTCGGTGCTGTCGCTGCTCGACACGATTACTTTACATCCGAACTGTTTAGCCTCTGCACACATTTTCCAGGCGGCTTCGCGCATGTTGGTGAGACACATTTTAGTCAGGTAGTTAAACCCATCGTCATACACCACGAGGTAATCGGGTTTAAACTTTTCAAGGTGCGGTATTATTTCATCAGGCGAAGAGGCAAACATGGTGTCGAACAATTGCACTTCGTGACCACGCTTGCGCAGCACAGCCGCGGCTAAAATGGTTGCGAGGGGAGGGTAGGGTTGTTTCCATGCCCATTGCTTGGGGTCGAAACGCATGAAGTAGGAATGCGTGAAGAGAATGCGCGCGCTCATGTCAGTTTCACCTTATATTGCGTTTCGAAATCTTTGATTTTTTGCTCGTAGCTGTTCATCACTCTAAATTGAAAACCGTGAGGATGATGTTTAGAAACGTTTCTGCG
>CANJRM010000096.1 GCA_947476645.1 Bacteroidota bacterium | reverse complement strand
TTTTCGTTTTAATCAGATGCGACAGAACTGATTTACCCCAAATAATATTTGTAATAATCCTGAACCTTTTATATAGCATTCTGTTAAGAAGAGATGATTCTAAATATCCTGTCTCTAGTGATTGCCTTTGCGGGAATGGAACTTGTAGCCCACATCATGCACAAGTATGTTATGCACGGCTTTTTATGGTCCCTTCACAAATCGCACCATCAAAAAAGCAAAGGTTTTTTTGAAAAAAATGATTACTACTTTTTAGTTTTTGCCACTCCTGGGATCCTCCTTATTGTAATTGGTGCAAAAGCCGCTTTCGACTGGCGCTTTTTTGCAGGTGCAGGTATCGCCCTATATGGGTTTACTTATCTTTTGATACACGATGTTATTATTCACCAGCGTGTTCGCTGGTTGACTAAAATCAATAATGGCTATATAAGGGCAATACGAAAAGCTCATAAAGCACACCATGCTCATACCGACAAAAATGCGGCTGTATCCTACGGTATGTTGTGGATAGATAAAAAGTATTTTGATAAGGGTGAAAAGCCCCGGCACATTACTGGGCATAAAGCTCGGTTTTGATCTGCTCAGAACTTTATCCCTTATTAATTGTTTAACTCATTGCCAATATAATAAGTCACCCTTTTACATCTCGTGTATTTTAATGGAAAAGAAAAACATTGTGATTATCGGTAGCGGATTTGCCGGTTTGTCCGCTGCTTCGGTACTCGCTAAAGAAGGGCACTCTGTGACCCTACTGGAAAAAAATGACCAGCCCGGTGGAAGAGCAAGAATATGGCAGCAGGACGGATTTACCTTCGATATGGGACCAAGTTGGTACTGGATGCCCGAAGTTTTTGAAAAGTTCTTTAACCGGTTTGGCAAGACAACCAAGGATTTTTATGAGCTAAAAAGGTTGGACCCCTCTTATCGTATTTTCTACGAGGCCGAAGAAAAAGTAGATGTTCCGGCATCGCTTGAAGAGCTGATAAAGTTATTTGAAGCAAAAGAAGCTGGGAGTGGAAAACGTCTGCGAAGCTTTCTGGCTGATGCACAATATAAATACCAAACGGCCATGGGCGAATATGTTACGCGCATATCCGATTCTATTACTGAATATTTCGACCTTAAGCTGATTATTAAAAGTTTTCAGTTACAGTTGTTTCAATCGTTGCGCAGCGAGGTACGACAAAAATTCAGCCATCCTTCGCTGGTCAGCCTTCTCGAGTTTCCTGTATTGTTTCTGGGTGCCACACCGGATAAAACACCAGCCATGTACAGCATGATGAATTATGCTGACCTGGTTTTAGGCACCTGGTATCCTATGGGGGGCATGAACCAAATTATAAAGGCTATGCTTCAGCTGGCCGAAGAGTATGGGGTCCAGATATTAGTTAACCAGGAGGTGACCAAGATTGATGTACTGAACAAAAAAGCTCACCGTATACATACCACAGACAGTATTTACACAGCTGATGTTGTTATTTCCGGAAGCGATTACAACCACACCGAGCAGTTTCTTCTGGATGAAGAAAACCGCACCTATGATTCGAATTATTGGGAAAAGCGAACTATGTCGCCCTCATCGCTTTTATATTATGTAGGGGTGAATAGAAAGTTGGCTAACCTGCTGCATCATAACCTGTTTTTCGATGCTGATTTTGAGCAGCATGCCAGGGAGATTTATACAGACCCCAAATGGCCTACATCACCGCTTTTTTATGTATGCGCTGCTTCAAAAACCGATGAAACGGTGGCACCTAAGGGTATGGAAAACCTCTTTCTGCTGATGCCACTGGCTGCCGGTATAAAAGATACGGATTCACTGCGCGAAAAATATTTCCAGCTTATGCTCGATCGCATCGAGAAAAAAACGGGCGAACCTTTCAGTGAAAATATTATTGTAAAACGCAGTTACTGTATAAATGACTTTACAAAGGATTACCACTCGTATAAAGGCAATGCGTATGGTTTAGCCAATACACTGATGCAGACTGCCATATTTAAACCAAAGATGATTTCGAAAAAGGTGAGCAATCTCTTTTATACCGGCCAATTGACGGTTCCGGGTCCGGGTGTGCCGCCTTCTATTATTTCGGGCGAAATGGTAGCCCGCGAAGTAAGCAACCGAATTAAAAGACAAATACTATAAACTTCTTTCATGTTCAGTTTATTTGAAAAAACAGCTGCCGATTGCAGCAAACATATTACTGGTATCTACAGCACTTCGTTTTCGCTGGGTATTAAAACACTCAGCCATAAATACCGTGAACCTATTTACGCCATCTACGGTATGGTGCGCTATGCCGATGAAATTGTAGATACGTTTCATGATTATGACAAAAAGTATCTGCTGCAAAAATTTAAAAAGGATACATATGAAGCTATTGAGCAAAAAATAAGTCTTAATCCGGTATTGCATTCCTTTCAGAAGGCCGTCAACCGGCACAATATTCCTTTGGGGCTGATTGATGCATTTTTTAAAAGCATGGAAATGGACTTGTATGAAACAGCTTATGGCGAAGAGAGTTACAACGAATACATTTACGGCTCTGCTGAGGCAGTAGGCTTAATGTGTTTGAAAATATTTACCGGCAAAGACAGCCAGGCTTACGAAAATCTGATAGGTCCCGCTAGAGCATTGGGTGCAGCATTTCAGAAAGTAAACTTTTTGAGAGATATGAAAAGCGATTACCAGGAAAGAGGCCGTGTTTATTTTCCGGGAACAGATTTTCAGGATTTTAAAGAGCAGACAAAACTTAAAATAGAAGAAGAAATTGCTTCCGATTTTCAACTGGCCTATAAGGGAATTATACAGTTACCGACAGGTGCACGCGGAGGGGTGCTGCTCGCCTACAAATATTACATCGGCTTATTCAACCGCATTAAACGCGTTCCGGTAAGCCGGATGAAAGAAGCCCGTATTCGGGTACCCGATTTGCATAAATTATATTTGCTTGCCGAAACACTTGTTCAACAACAATTCAGCCAATTGTTAGTATCCAGACCTATAGAATAAACAGCATAATGGAATTGCGATTTACCTATTTGTGGATTAACTTATTTACCATCCTTCTTCCATTACTTACTTCATTTGAACCCAGGCTGGCTTTTTATCGCAAATGGAAATATTTTTTGCCCTCCCTTTTTTTTACGGCTGCTGTATTTCTTGTTTGGGATTACTTTAAAACAGCTTACGGGGTATGGAGTTTTAATACCCTCTATATAACCGGTATAAAATTCTTTAACCTGCCTGTTGAAGAGATGTTATTTTTTATCACTGTTCCTTATTCCTGCACTTTCATTTACGAATCACTAAGCTGGTTTCTGGCCGGCCACCATTTTAAATGGCCACTTAACCGTTTGCTGCTTACTCTTGCCGCAATTTCTATTGCAGCATCCTTTTTTTTCCTAAACAAAGCCTATACCTTTTCTGTACTATTTGGCGCGGGGCTTATCCTTCCGTTTTTAGTTCGCACTCTTACTACACAACAGCTCCATCTGTTTGTTCTTACCTATCTTCTTAGTCTTGTACCCATGGCGGTGGTCAACGGTTTGCTTACCTGCCTTCCGGTAGTGATTTATGACAATACGGAGAACCTGAATCTCAGGATTGGCACAATACCTGTTGAAGACTTTATCTATTGCCTGCTATTATTGGGTATGAATATCGGGTTATATGAATGGATACGAAGTTCTGCAAAATTAGATATTGAATAAAACTAAGAACCCATTAAGTGATGAAGGTCGTAAATGTCTTTTACATCTTTTGCAAAGTTTGATAAGTCAATCCTAAATGGCACCCTACCTTTTAAAGAACTCATGAAATGGCAAGATAAGCTAAAACAAGTAGGTAATTTTTTGCCTGTCATTTTACTGCTGCTTGCAATAGCTATCGTTTTAATAATGATAGTGGTTGATTTATAACTCAAAGACAAACTAACTATGCCTATGCTCAAGAAGTCTGATATAGTAATGCTGCTTTTTACCCTGCTACTTATCTTAATAATGGTTGTTATTAAAATATTGCAATGAAAAAATTAAAAACACAACACGTTCCTCAACAGGCTATACCCACTAACCAAGGATCGTAAGGTGCTGCGCCAAAGCCCAAACTTCATCAGGGTAGGGGTTAGTAACGCAGCATTTTTTTAAGGAACAAAAACCTTCTCCCCCGAGAAGGTTTTTGTTTTTACACCAATCGCCAAACAAAACTCTCACATTTTTATATTCGCCCCTCATTCAATTTAAATTCGAATAGTATGATAAAGATTACCCTCCCCGATGGAAGCGTTCGGGAATACAACGAAGGAACAAGTGCATACGATGTAGCGGCAAGCATTAGTCAGGGTTTGGCTAAGGCGGTGGTAGCTGCAGAAGTGAATAACGAAGTGTGGGATTTAACGCGCCCGATTAACAGCGATGCATCGCTTAAATTGTTGAAGTTTGATGATGAAGGCGGCAAGAAAACTTTCTGGCATTCATCGGCTCACTTAATGGCCGAGGCAGTGGAAACGCTTTTTCCCGGTGTGAAGTTTTGGGTTGGTCCACCGTTAGATAACGGTTACTACTACGATATTGACATGGGCGGACAAACCCTTAGCGAAGCCGATTTAGAGCGCATTGAAAAGCTGATGCTTGAACTGGCTAAGCAGGACAATAAGTTTGAGCGCAGCGAAAAGCCTAAGGCAGAAGCCGTGCAATACTTTACCGAGAAAGGTGATGAATACAAACTCGATTTGCTTTCGGGTTTAGCTGACGGAGAAATTACCTTCTACAAACAAGGAAACTTTACCGACTTATGTCGCGGGCCGCATATTCCATCTACCGGTTATATTAAAGCAATCAAGTTGCTGAACATTGCCGGTGCTTATTGGAAGGGCGATTCGAACAACAAACAATTGACCCGTATTTACGGCATCACTTTCCCTAAGCAGGCGCAATTGGATGCTCACCTGGCTATGTTGGAAGAAGCCAAGAAACGCGACCACCGTATAATAGGAAAAGAGTTAGAAATTTTTTCTTTTGATGATGAAGTTGGTCCCGGTCTTCCGTTGTGGTTGCCTAAGGGTGCGGCATTAATTGAAAAGCTGGAAGCACTCGCCAAGAAGAACGAAAACGAGCAGGGTTATGTGCGCGTAAAGTCTCCGCACATTGCTAAAGAGGCTTTGTATCTGCGCAGCGGTCACTTGCCTTATTATGCCGATAGTATGTTTCCGCCAATGGAATTGGATGGAACCAAATATTATTTGAAGGCGATGAACTGCCCGCACCACCACAAAATATTTTCGGCAACACCAAAGAGTTACCGCGACATGCCTTTGCGTTTTGCGGAGTATGGCACTTGTTACCGTTACGAGCAAAGCGGTGAGTTGATGGGACTAATGCGTGTGCGCAGTATGCAGATGAATGATGCGCATATCTATTGCACTAAAGACCAATTTGAAGAAGAGTTCATGAAGGTGAATGAACTTTACGTAAAGTATTTCAAGATTTTTGGTATTGATAAATACCAGATGCGCTTTAGTAAACACGCGCCTGAAAAACTGGGGCAGAAGTATATCGACAATGCTCCGCTTTGGAATGAAACCGAAGACATGGTGCGCAGAGTGTTAGTGAAGAGCGGCTTGCCGTTTATTGAGGTGGCTGATGAAGCCGCTTTCTACGGGCCGAAAATTGATATACAGATTTGGAGCGCCATTGGTAAAGAATTTACCATTGCCACCAACCAGGTTGACTTTGCACAGGCAGAGCGTTTCGATTTAAGTTTTGTAAACGAGAACAACGAAAGAGAACGCCCTATCATTATTCACCGCGCACCGTTGAGTACTCACGAGCGGATGATTGGCTTCCTGCTCGAACATTATGCCGGTAAGTTCCCGGTATGGTTGGCTCCTGAACAGGTGGCAGTTCTTCCTATCAGCGATAAGTATTTAGATTATGCTAAACAGGTTCGTGCTGAATTAAAGAAACACAATATTGAAGTTAGTATTGACGAGCGTGCCGAGAAGATTGGCAAGAAGATACGCGATACCGAATTGCGCAGAGTGCCATACATGCTGGTCGTGGGAGAGAAGGAAGCAGCAGACAATGCTGTTGCTGTTCGTAAGCAAGGGCATGGTGATCAGGGAGTAAAATCACTTGCTGATTTTGTTGCGCAGATTAATCAGGAGATTGCAGAATACAAATAGCATCTTGCAATTTTTCTGATTGAATAACTAAAGTGAATATATGGAGTGATTTCGCCTGTCCACAATTCGCTAACATCAAACAGGCACATCTCCACACAAAAACGCCACTTGTCAACAGACATTTAAACAGACACCCTGTGTATTCGTTGAGAATACAGCGGTTTTTTGTTCCACGTATGTTCTACTTTTGAGCGCATCAATACAGAAGTGCAATAAATGAAAATTACGTATTACGGTCATGCTTGTTTTGGTTTGAATGTGGCAGGGAAAAATCTGCTCTTCGACCCGTATGTAACGCATAATGAGTTGGCGAAACACATTGATGTGAATACGATTCCTGCTGATTATATTTTTCTATCGCACGGGCACGAAGACCATGTGGCTGATGCTTTTGATATTGCTAAACGTACGAATGCTGTAATCGTTTCTAACTATGAAATAGCGGTTTGGTTCAACAAAAAGGGAATTGAAAAGTATCATCCAATGAATCATGGCGGCAAATGGAAATTTAAGTTCGGCACGGTAAAATATGTTGCGGCTGTGCATACGAGCTCAATGCCCGATGGAACTTACGGTGGAAACCCGGGAGGTTTTGTAGTTGAAACTGCGGAAGGAAATGTTTACTACAGTGGCGACACGGCTTTGACCATGGATATGCAATTGATTCCGCTTACATCAGCGAAACTGGATGTTGCATTGCTACCTATCGGAGATAATTTTACCATGGGCGCTGATGATGCGATTCTTGCCAGTGATTTTGTGAAATGCAATAAAATCATCGGTTTGCACTACGATACTTTCGGATTCATAAAAATTAATCACGAGGAGGCGAAGCAAAAATTTGCAGCTAAAGGGAAAGAATTATTGCTTTTAAATATTGGCGAAACAATCGAATTGAATTAAGAACGTTCTAAACATAAATCATCATTCATTAAATAATACCATGACCGCAAAAAAGAAAACTGAAAAAAAAGAACGCCTTGGCAAAATCATTACGCTTGCCAATCAAAAAGGCGGTGTGGGAAAAACGACCTCTGCTATAAACATTGCGGCATCGCTTGCGGTGTTTGAATACAAAACGCTTTTGATAGATGCCGACCCGCAGGCAAATGCTACTTCGGGAGTTGGCTTTGACCCGAAGGCGATTAAGACGAGCATTTACGAATGTTTAGTGAACGAAGTGAAAGCGCGCGATATTATTCTGGAAACTGCAACGCCTAATTTGTATTTGCTGCCTGCACATTTGGATTTGGTGGGAGCTGAAATTGAATTAATCAACCAGCCAAATCGTGAGCGCATTATGAAAGGTGTGCTTGAAGAAATTCGTAAGGATTATGATTTCATCATTATTGATTGTTCGCCATCGCTTGGTTTAATTACCGTGAACGCACTCACTGCTGCCAGTTCGGTTTTAATTCCTGTACAGTGCGAGTATTTTGCGTTGGAAGGATTGGGGAAATTGTTGAACACCATAAAGATTGTTCAAAGCCGTTTGAATCCGAATTTAGAAATTGAAGGAATTTTATTGACGATGTATGACCCGCGTTTGCGTTTGTCGAATCAGGTGGTGGAAGAAATTCGCAGACATTTTGAAACCATTGTTTACGAAACCATCATTCATCGCAACACACGTTTGGGCGAAGCACCAAGTTTTGGCAAACCTGCCATTATGTATGATGCCGAAAGCAAAGGCAGCATCAACTATATGAGTTTGGTGCGCGAAATGTTGCAGCGGAATAATGCGACCAATATTCCCGAAGCGGCTAAAGAATTTAATTTAGTGCCCGAAGCCGAAGATCCGGCTGCATTGAATTAAGAACAAAAATTTAGGAACTAAATAAAACTGAAAACCGAATGAGTTGAATACCCATTCGGTTTCTTCATCTAAAAAATATTATGAGCGATAAAAAGAAAAGTGTACTAGGGCGCGGATTGAGCGCGCTTCTTGATGCCAACGACACCACCGATAGAGGGAAAGATAAATTCGGGAATGGCATGTCGACCCAAGCAGCTGTGGTAATGAATATTCCGTTAGAGAATATTGAAGTAAATCCGTTTCAACCGCGCACAACTTTTGAACCCGAAAGTTTGAATGAACTTTCAGATTCAATTAAAATTCATGGAGTAATTCAGCCGATTACAGTTCGCAAAGCAGAGAACAATAAATTTCAATTGATAGCCGGTGAAAGAAGATTGCGCGCTTCTAAACTGGCAGGTAAAAAAGAAATTCCTGCTTATGTGCGCAACGCCAGTGACCAAGAGAGTATTGAAATTGCTTTGATTGAAAATATTCAGCGCGAAGATTTGAACCCGCTTGAAATTTCCATCAACTATAAGAGACTACAAGAAGAGTGCGATTTAACGCAAGAACAATTAGCAGAACGTCTCGGCAAAAACAGAAGTACTGTTACCAATTTTCTTCGCTTGTTGAAACTACCACCCGATATTCAAGCGGCTTTGCGCGATAACAAAATTGCAATGGGGCACGCAAAAGCGTTGATGGCAATCGACAATCCTCTGTTGTTGTTAAGTGCTTACAAAGAAGTAGTGAGTAAAGGAATGAGCGTTCGTCAGGTAGAAGAATTAGTAAAAGGGTATACTGAAAAACCGAAACGGAATTCATCAGTCACTTCTAAAATTCCAACCTTGCCTATTACAGTAAAGAAAATGCAAGACCAACTGGTTACTTCGCTTGGAACAAAGGTTATTATCAACCGCCATGAAGATGGCAAAGGCGAAATCATTATCCGCTTTTATAACAACGATGATTTAGAAAGATTGGTAGAGACCATTCAGAAATAGATTATTTCCTCAATGACAGATTATAAAACCGTTTACCATAGGTTGTTTTGTGTTTGTCGTTTTTTTCCGCGGCAAAAATTTCTTCTGTTTTTTTTTACCTCATTATTTATTACGGCAGAATGCTATTCGCAAAACGTAATTGATTCTGTAGCAATTGATACTTCAAAAAGCATTTCGGTGACTACGCAGCCAATTGGCAGTGCAGTAATAGTTGGAGAAAAAAAATTTGGGGTTGCACAGAGTAATAATGTTGTTGTGCACGATTCGTTGCACGCTAACATAAAACCTGCAATGCACAATCCTAAAAAATTTTATTGGAACAGTGCGAAGGCGTTAAGCGATTCAACTATAAGTGGAGATAAAAAATTACGAAGACATAAACCTTTGTATGCTGCTTTGTTCTCCATGGCATTGCCTGGTTTAGGGCAGGCATATAATCGTAAGTACTGGAAGATTCCAATTATTTATGCGGGCATAGGAGGATTCAGTTATGGTATTTATGCCCTGTCTAAAGATTTTACCGGCTATCGAAATGCTTACCGATTGCAAGTGGATGAAGACCCGAATACTTACGGAAGTTATAAAGGAGTTGACGATAAGGCTACGCTGCAAACTTACCGCGATTACTACAAGCGCAATTTAGATTTGGTTTGCATTTTTACAGGCGTATGGTATGCGCTCAATATTATAGATGCCGCAGTTGATGCGCATTTGTTTGAGTGGAACATGAAAGATGATATTCACTTAAGCTGGCAGCCTTCGGTTGTTACTCCCCAAACAAATTATTCTCACGCTGCTGTTGGGGCAAGAATTGGGTTGAGTTTTTAATTTATCAACAAAACTCCTTAGCGCTATCTATCGTAGCGAAAAGTTCTCTAATTTTTTCATTTTTGACCACGACACATCTGAAACTAGTTTACTTCAATCAATAAAATTGAAGCAACACTAAGTTCGGCAAGCGATTTATTCACGAAAAAAATCTCTATGGGGCTTTTAGACAAATGTTACGATTACAACTCGGCAGATATTGCAAAGGGAAAAGGAATTTATCCCTACTTCCGCCCCATTCAGGAAAGCGAAGGTCCGGTGGTGCGTATGGAAGGTCGCAAGGTTGTGATGGCAGGCAGCAATAATTATCTTGGTCTCACTTCTCATCCCAGGGTAAAAGAAGCTGCAATTGCGGCTCTTGAAAAATACGGAAGCAGTTGTTCCGGTTCTCGTTTCCTAACAGGCACTATTGATTTACACATCGAACTTGAGCACAAAATTGCCAAGTTCATGGGCAAAGAAGCAGCCTTGCTTTTTAGCACGGGCTATCAGGCGGGGCAGGGCGTTATCTTTCCGCTCATCAGCAAAGGCGATTATATATTGAGCGATAAAGACAACCACGCAAGTATTGTTGCGGGTAACTTAATGAGTAGTGCGGTAGGTGCTCATATAGTTCGCTACAAGCATAACGACATGAAGGATTTGGAAAACCGCCTTCAAAAAATTCCCGAAGAAGCAAATAAATTGATTGTAACTGATGGTGTTTTCAGTGCGCATGGTTTGGTGGTAGATATGAAAGGCATTGTTGAACTGGCGAAAAAATACAATGCACAAACTTTAGTGGATGACGCACACGGTTTTGGTGTGCTAGGTCCAAATGGTAAAGGAACTGTTCATCATTTTGGTGCTGAAAAAGATGTGGACTTAATCGTTTGCACCTTTAGTAAAACGCTTGCTTCTATTGGTGGATTTGTGGTAGGTGATGAGCGCGTTATTAATTATCTGAAACACAAATCGCCTGCGCTTATTTTCTCTGCATCGCCAACTCCGGCAAGTGTAGCGGCAGCCAGTGCCGCTTTAGATATTTTAATTGAACAACCAGAATTGGCAACGCGCGTTCGCAAAAATGCCGACCGTGTTCGCAAAGGTTTGCGTGAAGCAGGTTATCAGGTAATTGATGGCGAAGCCGCAATAGTTCCCGTAATTATTGGTGACGATGAAAAAACGTTCACCATCTGGAAAATGCTTTACGATGAAGGCGTGTTTGTAAACGCATTTATTTCACCCGCCACGCCACCGGGAATGCAGATGTTGCGCACCAGTTATATGGCAAGCCACGAAGACAAGCACCTTGATTTTATCATTGATAAATTTGTAAAAGTCGGCAAACAGTTAGACCTGCTGAACAAAGAAATTGTTATCCACTAACCTTATTGGTTTCTCAAAACATAAAACATGAGCAAACAAAGACACTACTACTACATCACAGGAAAGAATGAAACCACCGGTGCAATCGAGTATATGCAACGACCACTTGTGTGTGACGATAAATTCGACCAAGAACTGGTGCTGCTGGCTTTCCCAATTAAAATGTTGGAAGACATTAATCCGGTGCTAAAGAATTTCAAGTTGCGCGATGATGCCGCTTATTTTTATAGTGAGTGTAAAGAAGTGGTAAGCGTTCCTGAAAAACACGTGAACGAAAAGGGAGAAGGCAAACTCACCTTTATGAGCTACTTCCACAAATTTCCTGATTCGGTTACCAATTTTTTTGATGATGCCATTGTGGTGGTGATTCTGCATCCGCTTGGAAAAATAAACGAGCAGGGTTTGCAGGACTACAATATGATTGGTTACATACACGCCAACATCATCAACTTTAAAGATGCCGATGGTGAAATAAGACACGGTTATTACTACAATGTTCTTCGCATGAGCGAAGCTACAGTGGGTGGAGAAGCCATTTATCGCAGAAAAAGAATTTTCACAACCATGTTCAGTGTGTTGCTCGACTTAGTAACGGTGAACGATTATCATTTTGTATATGCCAACATGGGTCGCGAAAACCAGGGAATTTTAGATGCATTGAAAATGAACAGCGAGCGTACAGGCAAACTATATGAAACATTCCCTATGCGCAACAACACGCACATCAATTTGCTTTTCGATAGCAGAAGTGCTTCGAAGAAACTGATTGATATTTCGAAAGATGAAAAGCGATTGAAAGAGTATTACCAAAAGATTGCGGCATCGCGACAGAATTATGTTTTCAATCAAATGCATAGCGAAGAAAATTTCTTCAACATGGTGAGGCGTATTCTCGGCTCTTCGCCAACGAGTAAAATTTATATGCTTCCTGATGCCAATGGAAATATGGCTGCTGCCGGTTTCTTTATTAACTGGGCAGATTACCTGCATCTGAAACTTCAGAACCCGAAAGGATTTTTTAAGATGCTCGACAACCTTCAGATTATTGACCGCATTCTTTATATGACCCTCTTAGTTGGCGATGAAAAAAGTGTAAGACAATTGACCAAGGGCGGAGCTTTCCGTTTTAGAAAAGAACACGGAAATTTGATAAGCATTTTGAACGCTAACGAAGGTGACCCGCATTTTGAAGTGAAGAAGAGTTTAATCTACGACCCCTTTGTTTACTTTGCCATTTACGACCGCCCCGAAATGTTTGAACGCATGAAAGAGCGGAGTAAAGATGAGCATGGCAACGTTCGTATTTTCATTGACACGCCTATGCTTTAGATTTTTTTCACAACATTTGCGCATACTAAAAACAAAGCTTAGCTCGTTATAAAAGCAGAACTTAAATTTTTAACCCCTTTTAAAATCCATTTTATGAAAAGTAAAAATCAATTAATG
>CANJRM010000095.1 GCA_947476645.1 Bacteroidota bacterium | reverse complement strand
CAGCGTTTAGATGCCTTAGATGCCGAAGTTACGGCTATCAATACCGAACTTACATCGCTTCGCGATACACAGGGTTTGGCAAAAGCAATTCTTGAAAAAACCGATAAAGATTTTGTTGAACTCACCAATAAGCTGAGTGAAATTTCTTCCCGTTACAATCAAAAGAATATTGAATTTCATCAGCAGCAGAATCGAGTAAACTCAATCAATCAGGAATTGGGCTTCAAAAAAAGTCAGATTGAAACCTTGATGAACCAACTTACCCGCAACAACGAAGTGATTCAGGAAAGCAGAATGCAGGTAGAAGAAAGCCAGCGCAAATCGAAAGAAATTGAAACGGCTTTGTTGACCGGCTATGCCGATAAAGAAAGCTATGCAGCCGAAGTAGAAGATGCGGAGAAAAAATATTACGATTCACGCACCGGCATCAATGAACTCGATTCGCGCTCACGCGAATTGGTACGCACACGCGACAATGCGATTAACCAACTCAACAGCATCAACGAAAAATTCAATGAGCTGAAACTTTCGCTTACCTCTATGAAAGAAAGATTGAGTGTGGAATTCAACATTGACATCAACGAAATTCTGAATCAGGAATTTGAAATGGTTCAACCACTCGAAGAAGTGCAGGCAGAAGTAGAAAAAGTGAAAAAGCGGATTGAAAATTTTGGAGAAATAAATCCGATGGCACTCGAGGCTTTCGATGAAATGAAGAAGCGTTACGATTTCATTATTGCACAGAAAAAAGATTTGGAAGATGCGAAGGCATCTTTAATGGATACCATTAAAGAAATTGAAGACACTGCTAAAACTCAGTTCCTTGATGCGTTTACAAAGGTGCGCGAAAGTTTTATCCGTGTATTTCATACACTCTTCAGCGAAGATGACCAATGCGATTTATTTCTCGTAAATCCTGATGACCCGCTTGAATCTAAAATTGAAATCATAGCCAAGCCAAAAGGCAAACGTCCAACTGTAATTGACCAACTTTCAGGAGGTGAAAAAACATTGACAGCAACAGCGCTACTATTCTCACTCTATCTTTTGAAGCCCGCACCGTTCTGTATTTTCGATGAAGTGGATGCACCACTCGATGATGCAAACATCGGCAAGTTCAACAAAATCATCAGCGAGTTTTCAAAAGATTCGCAGTTCATTATTGTAACGCACAACAAAATGACGATGACCGCAGTTGAAGCAATTTACGGAGTTACCATGGCAGAACAAGGCGTGAGCCGTGTGGTGCCGGTTGATTTCAGAAGTTTGAATTAAACTTGCTAAAACTCTTTTTCTGAAAACCGATGTTCACTTATCTGTCGTTATTCCCTGCTACAATCCAACGAAAGGTTGGTTAGAGAAAATGAATTCGAGTTTACTGCAAATTCAAACAGAAATTAATTCTGTTGAATTGATAATAGTAAATGACGGAAGCCATGAACAAACGCTGTTTGACGAACTCAAAAATCTAAACAGTAAAATTCCTTTCACTCCTTTAGCGTACACCGAAAACAAAGGAAAAGGATTCGCTCTTCGTTATGGAGTAAACAAAGCCAAAGGCGAATTCATCATTTATACCGATGTTGATTTTCCTTATACACATGGAAGCTTTCTGAAAATTTATTCGGTATTAAAAAGCGAAAGCGTTGATGTCGCTATTGGTGTTCGAGGAGAAGAATATTATACTCATCTTTCAAAAACAAGAGTTAGAATTTCAAAACTACTTCGCTGGTTCATCAAAAAAAATCTTCGCACACCAACAGATGACACTCAATGCGGATTGAAAGGTTTTAATCAAAGAGGAAAAGAAGTTTTTCTAAAAACTGCTACCAATCGTTACCTTTTCGATTTAGAATTTATTTTTCTTGCAGCAAAAAATAAACTGAATATTAAAACTGTGGAAGTAGAACTGCGTGCTGATGTTCAACTCTCCACCATAAGCAGTAAAATTCTTTTACAGGAACTTGGAAACTTTTTAAAGATATTTGTCAAGTCAATAATCCATAACTAAAATCAACCGAGATGGCATACAAACTTTCAGAAAAACATCCTAAGAAAAGAGCGTTCATTACCGGAGCTGGTGGTGGATTAGGAAGAGGTTTAAGCTTAGCTTTAGCTAAAGATGGCTGGACAATCGGCATTAGCGATTTGAAAGAAGAAGCATTAGCTGAATCGAAAAAACTGATTGAAGCAGCGGGCGGAAAAGCGCACACATATCAATTCGATGTTTCGAAAAGAGAAGATTACAAAAAAGCATTTGACGATTATGTTGCAAAGGTTGGAGGCCTGGATTTACTGATCAATAACGCAGGAGTAGGCGATGGTGGTTTGTTTGGCGATTATGCTTTAGAAAACTGGGAGTGGATTACAGGCATCAATCAAATGGCGGCTATTTACGGTTCGCACTTTGCAGTACCGGTAATGAAAAATCAAAAGAGCGGTCACATTATTTCTATTGCCAGCGCAGCGGGGCTTGCGAACATGCCGAACATGAGTATGTATAACGTAACCAAGGCTGCGGTGATTTCATTGATGGAAACTTTGTATGCTGAGTTGTGGGGCTTTGGAATAGACACGAGTGTGGTTTGTCCAACATTCTTCCGTAGCAATATTATGCAGCATCATCGTGGCGATAAGGATGCAAAAAAGATTGGTGAAATAATTATTCAGCGTGCTAAATATTCGGCAGATGAAATTGCTGATTACATTTTAACGCACGCAGGAAATAATAAATTCTACATCCTGCATCCTTGGCAGGCAAAAATGGTTTTCCAATTGCGCAGAATTATACCAATGCTTTTCTTAAAGTATAAAGCAAAGCAGTTTGCTAAAAAAGATTGGGTGAAGCAGGCGCAGGCAATGAAATTTTAAAAAATCATTTGAAACAACTGCTCGCAGTTAGCGCGTTCGCTCAATGCTTTTCTAATTTCGGTGGCACAATATTTTACCCCGGTTAATGCTTTTGCAAGTTGTATGTCGCGGTTATGTGCAAATTGCAATTCGGTAACAATTCCGTCTTCTACATTAATCATCATTTCACTTTTCGTAATTTTTGTTTGTGGACTTCGCCCGTAAACCCATTCGTAGGATTGAAATTTTTCAGTAGCGGATTTTTGAATTTCGTTCCATTCATTTTCCTTGAACTGAAATATTTTTTCAGGTTTAGCATAAGCCGAAATAAAATCTTTGAGTTCTTCTGTAGTTGAAATCCCTTTCAAGTAGGGCTGAATATTTGTTACACCGCTTCGAACAGATTGTGGTGCTTTTGTAAAAACAGGAAACTCATTTTCTTTCAAAGAGTTGCGCAACAAATCCAAATCAGCATTAAAAAGTAAAGTGCCGTGACTGATTAAATTCTTTCTATCGGTGAATTGCGCATTGCCTGAAATTTTCTGTCCGTTATAGAGGATATTGTTGCGCGCATCCATCGTTGCTTCTACTCCTGCCTGCATTAACGCATCAATAATCAGTTGATTGAAAATTTTGTAGTTGTTTACTTTCTCGTTGGCAAACGAAGTTATAAATGTAAAATTCAAATTGCCTTTATCCTGATAAACTGTTCCACCACCGGAAATTCTTCTGCAAAGTTTAAGCTGATTACTTCTTAAAAAATCAAAATTCACTTCCTTATAAATACTTTGATTTTTGCCAAGAACAATGCAGGGTTCGTTGATATAGAGAAACAAATAATCCTTGTCCTTACAATCGGCATGGCGAACGAGATATTCTTCAATAGCAAGATTGATGTATGGGTCGGTAACGTTGCGATTGTCAACGAGAATCATAAACGTGAAGATGAAAGAATTTTACAGTTCACCTGAACAAAGTGCGGCATTTTGAGTTTCATCGGAAACAATTAGGTTTGAAACGTGAACAAACAGGAAGTAAATATTGTTGAATGCCCCCGCGATGCCATGCAGGGAATTAAGCAGTTCATTCATACCTCCGATAAAATTTCGTACATCAACAAACTACTTCGCGTTGGTTATCACTCCATTGATTTCGGAAGTTTTGTTTCGCACGAAATGATTCCGCAAATGGCAGATACAGCACAAGTGATTCAATCGCTTGACCTGGCTGATACCAAAACAAAACTGATTGCCATTATTGCCAATGAGCGTGGAGCAAAAGAAGCTTGTGAGTTTGAAGCTATCCATTGCCTCGGCTTTCCGTTTTCTGTTTCTGAAACCTTTCAAAAGCGCAATGCAAACTCCACGGTTACAGAAGCTGTTGAACGAGTAAAACGCATTCGCCAGCTTGCAGGCGACCATAACAAAGAGTTAATCATTTACATCAGCATGTGTTTTGGAAACCCTTATGGCGATGATTACAGCCCCGAGATAGTTGAGCAATGGATGGAGAAACTTTCGGTGCTTGATGTAAAAACTTTTATGCTCAGTGATACCGTTGGTGTGGCAGACCCAAAAATTATTCAGCATCTTTTTTCAACGCTCATTCCTGCTTTTCCGAAACTGGAAATTGGCGCACACCTGCATACTGCACCTCATAACTGGAAAGCAAAAGTGGAGGCGGCTTATAACAGTGGTTGCAGAAGATTTGATTCTGCTATTAAAGGGTATGGCGGTTGCCCCATGGCAAAAGACGAATTGATTGGAAATATGCCTACCGAAAATTTATTGAATTATTTCTCGCCCGAACAATTAGGAAAAGATTTCAAGCTCGATGCTTTTGAAGATGCACTGCGCGAAGCGGTGCGAATTTTCCCTTCGCATTAATATTTACTGCTTCTGCACACGCAATGATTTGCGATGCCGATTCACTGTGATTACACAGTTATAAACCCCTTTCGAAAGTTGCTGTAAATTCAAAACAAGTTTTTGTTTCCCCGCATCGAATGTTTTATCGCAAACAGTTTGCACTAAACTTCCTTTCATATCAAGCAATTCAATTTTTACTGTTTCGCTTTTCTTCAACTCAAATTCTACTTGCGCCTTTTCATTGGCAGGGTTCGGATAACAGAAGAAGTTCAACACATCGTTATTTACTTCAGCAATAACCGTAGTTGTATCTGCAACAGTATCTACATAAACTTCGAATACTCTTGCGCTGGCAAAACTTTGTGCGTTTGGATTGTTGTCGGCAATATTCAAATCCAAGCTCTCAATACCACCAACGATATAACCAACACGCTGATGATGTGTCAATGAATTCAAATCCACAAAATGCTTTTGATACATCGGCACATTAAGGTCGTAGAAAAAGTATGCGTTGGTTCCCAACAACGCGGGCATTCGAATGCCTGCGTTAATTTCGTGGTAAGCAAAATCAAAATCGCGCACTACATCGCTCACTGTGCGCACAAACGGCACCAATGAATCATAGACCGTTTGTTGTGTGAGTGTATCCATATAATACATGCTCAATCCTCCGAAGAAAATATGATGTTGCAGATAACTGCTCGAATCGTACATCGGGCAAACAGCGCTATGATACTGACTGAGGTTCTGATTAAAATCGTTGCGAACAATTACCGTGTCTTTAAAAATTTCAATGCAGTTCAAATACGGGAGATTAACGTGCGGCTGAAAAACTCCGCTGTAGGCAATAAAACCTTCGCCCCTGTACAAATCAAAAGTGGGAACGAGGTTATAATCTCTGCGTCTGAAATTTGTTGAATCGCGAATAGCCGAATAATTATAAATGGAGAGATTAGTACCGTCATCGGCAATTTTAAATTTCCGTATTTCATAACTGTATGCCTGATACGCAATCACGCTAACCGAATCTGTTCTATCGTAATGTCCATCGTAACGATGACCGAAAACCAGATAATAAGTAGAATCCATTTTTTGCAAGTGCGCTCCGCAAATAGCAAGAGTAGAATCTGTCATTTGACGGAAGTAACTTTCAATCGGCAACGAATTCACCACTGCATTCATCAATCCCTTCATGTTGATAGCGGTGAGCGTATGGAAAGTAATGAAGTCACCAACGCCTTCATTCCAGCCATAACCGCCAACCATATAAAGCATAGAGTCGTTCAAATAAAATTCCATGTTAGAAGTTGTAATCGCTTCGCGAATACTATCGGGCAAAACATGCGTTGACGCGTTCCATTGTTGATTGGTAACCGGGTCAACAATATAAATGCTGTCGTTAATTCCTTCTTCCGGAAATGCCGATGGAGTTAAAAAACCATGAAGTCCATTCTTTCTTCCACCAATGAAAAACCATTTGTGATTGTATTCGCCAAAAGCACCTGAGTGTAAATTAGGAGTTACTGTAATTGAAGATGGTTCTATGCGCAGTGCAAAATTCTGATAAGCAAAAAGTTTTGTGCCCAATATTAATAAGGCGAAGACAAGTATTTTTTTCATTGGAAAGTGAGCTTATGCTTTGTTGATTTCAAAAAGTTTTTTGAACTCCTTTGTTTCATGAACATTCATTCTTCCGCCAAGCACTAAACGCAATTCTCTTCTTGCCAACGCTGAATCAAACATTTTCTTTTCAGCATCGGTTTCAGGAACGAGAGTGTGACTTCTTTTCGGTTTACCGTTGCTATCAAGGGCTACGAAAGTATAGTAAGCTTCGTTGCATTTGTAGCGCGTTTGTGATGGAAGATTTTCTGCCCACACTTCAATATGCGTTTCCATAGAAGTATTAAACACACGCGTAACTTTTGCGGTAATGGTGACCACATCACCCAGTTTAATCGGATTTTCAAACGATACATTATCTACCGATGCAGTTACTACCACCGCATTCGAATGCTTGCCTGCGGCAATAGCCGAAGCAATATCCATCCAGTGCAAAATTTTTCCTCCGCGCAAATTGCCGAGTGCATTCGTATCATTCGGCAATACAATTTCAGTCATGATGACTGTAGAATCCTTTGGTGTTTTTTCGTTCATATTTTATTCTTTCTTCTTCCCGTAATGAAATTCGTAGAGTGAAATCTGCTTTCGCATTTTTTCAAGTGAAACAGTGCATTTCAAATTAGCAATAGCTTCTTCTCTGGTTGCCGAAGTAAATTTCATACTCGTGCCCGATAATCGTTCGGGTTCAATGCCGTTGTCGTAAAAATATTTTATCAGTTTCATGGCGCGCATCATTTCGGGGCGCAGGTAACCTTTCTTAATTGCTTCGGGCATTGCCTTTTTAAAAGTTGGAATTGAATCAATAAACATTTTGATAGAGTCGTCATACACTTTATTGAATTCACCCTCATCGGCAAAACCGTTTATCTGAATATTTACATCGCTGTTAATTTTCAGCCACTGCAAAAGATTGCGAAGCTTAGTCGAATCTTCTTTTGTTTCGAGGTCGGTAATGTTTTGACGGTACGTAAAAACATAATTGCCTACGCTGTCATTCAAATTAGTAAAGAGCGAATCCACATTTAACTCCTGTCTATCCTGCGGGCTCACGAGCAAACCTGTTACGTGCGGATTCTGATTCATATAGAAAAGCACAAAACTTTTCATCTGCGTTTCGGTAATGCTCAGTAAGCTATCGAGCAATTGAGGAAAATAAGTTTCATCATTCCCTGCCCAGTATTTTACTATCCACTGCGGATATTCTTTCGATTTACTCAATGCCTGATACTCTCTCTTGAACTGCACCTTGCCTCCGACTAACATGGATTCGTTTACAATCGTTTTTTCCAATCTGCTTAGTTCATTCACCACAAACGAATAGGTATTGAACCAATTGCTTTTATCGGGTTGCAAAACAATGCGCAACACGCCATTGTAATTATTGGCTTCGTATTGCGCCACTAATTTGTGACAATGCATCTTAGCCGCCTTCACCTGAATAAAATTGTTTTTGTCGTTGAGCATAGCGCTGAGCAAATAACCGCAACGACTCGCCAAATCGTTTGAAGCGGTGCCCGTAAACTGCCAGCAAATATGAAACTCGGGAGCCGCAGTAGAATCCTCCACAATAAACTGTGTGGTATAAACCATCGGTTTAAAGTCAACCACCTTTGTCACCGTCTCGGGATTGAATTCGCTTTTCACCATAGCCTTAAATGAATTCTCTAATTGCTCCTGAAGATTAGCGTATGAAAAATTTCCGGTAGCGGTTACGAGCGTGTTGTTAGGGACATAATATTTCTTGAAATAAAATTTGAGAAAGGGCAACGAGATATTGTCGAACTCCTTTGCGTTACCAACCACATTCAGCTTTTCAAAATCCTGACGGTAGATGCTTTGCGTTAAACGGTTTTCAAAATTCTTTTTGCCATCCTTGGCAGTAAGTTCCATTTCGTTGATGATATTCTGTTTGGCATTCATCAACTCCGATGCAGTAATGGCAGAATTAAAAACAGAATCGCGAAGCAGATTGAAACAACTTCCTAAGTTGTTGGAAGATGTAGTGAGTTTAAAAACCGTTCGCTCAGTTGTAGTGTAAGAACTGAACTGTGTATTCTGAAAAGAAACGGAATTACGATTGTTGCGAAGAAACCGCGCTACTTTATCAGCCAGAATATTTTGCAGAATATTTGAGATTCCACTCAGCGAATCAATTTCATAAATGCTTCCTGTTTTAATAAAAAACGAAACTTCGGTATTAGTGGCAGCAGGAATAGGCATCAGCACCGCGTTCATACCGTTGCCCAATTTTACATAGAGCAAATCGCCACTCTTGGTAGCTTCCGACTGTGCGTTGGCATTCGAAATAACGGTTACGGTGAAAACGAGAAGAAGGAAAACTGTTTTGAATATTCTCATGGTGCGAATCTTGGAAATACAATTGTCTCTTTCAAATTTGTTTTTGTGCTTCATCATGCGTTCATAGCATTCATACGCTGCAAAAAAGTAGGATGCGAATAATTGACAAAAACATAAGCCTTATCGGGCTGCAAATTACCCAAATGTTTAACGGTCAATTTTCGCAAGGCAGAAATAAGCGGAGTTGCACTGTATGTTTCCTTCGCATAAGCATCGGCTTCGTATTCGTTTTTGCGGCTGAATAAATTCATCAGCAAACCCGTTACCAACGAAACCGGAGCATACAACAACGAAAATGTAACCAGCGAAAGATGAAACGAATTCTGTTTTGCTCCCAACACCTCTGCCATTACATCGTTGCCCGCCAGCAAGCCAAACACAAAAAACAAAAACCCAATTTGCAATACCGATATTACCATGCTTTGCAACACGTGCTTCTTTTTGTAATGCCCCACTTCATGCGCCAGCACCGCAGTAATTTCATCAATACTCATATCGTTTATCAGGTTATCGTAGAGCACAATATTTTTTTTGTGACCAAGCCCGCTGAAAAAAGCATTGGCTTTGGTAGAACGCTTGGAACCATCCATCACTAAAATATTAGTCAGCGGAAACTGCACCTGTGCCGCATATTTCTCAATAGACGAACGCAGTTCTCCTGCTTCAAGCGGAACAAGTTTGTTGAAGATAGGCAACAACACATTGGTATAAAACATGGCTACAAAAATCGAAATGCCCGAAACCAGCAACCAACCCGCCAGCCAGAATTTACTGCCGAGCAAACCAAAAAGAAAAGTAAGCAGCGCCAGAATTCCTCCGCCAACCGCTATACCGAGCGCGAGCATCTTTAGTTTATCGGTTACATAAAGCAGCGGTGTGGTTTTGTTGAAACCGAATTTTTCTTCAATCACAAATGTTTCATACAACTCAAACGGCAACGATATAACAGACGAAGCCAGCGAAAGAATACCAAAGAACAGCAAACACTGCACAATAGGCGAACTTGAATACGAGCGCACCAAATCATCGGCCCACGCAAAACCTTTGAAGTATAAAAAGCAAACGGTGATAACCAACGAAAGCGTAGCCGAGATAGTCCCGATTTTATTATTGATAACCGCGTAGTCGCGCGCCTTTTTGTATTCGGTGGCGTCATACAAATCTTTCACCGCGGCTGGCAGGGGTTTATCCCATGTTTTCATATTGAGCCAACTCAGCGTTTTTGAAAACACAAACTCAAACAGAATAAAGCCAATAACCAGGTAAAGAATAGTTGCCGCCATGCAAAAAATTTGAGCGAAAGTAATTTTTTGAAACGAAGCTGTTTGTCTCCCGCTGGCGGGAGTGGCACGCGCTTCGCGTGACGAGGGTGGAACTTCCTACTTCTCTATCACCAACTTCTTCGTTACCCTGCCTTTCTCATTCTCTACTGTTACAAAGTAAACACCACTAGTAAAGGAAGAAGTTTCCAGTTTGGTATTTGCAGTTTTCAATTGAACAGCCGCCATCTTTCTGCCGGTTATGTCATAAACCGTAGCGGCATTGCCAAGCATGGTTTCATTAACAGAAACATTTACAGAAGAAGAGGCTGGATTGGGATTAATGCGCAACGGTTCTCCTTTTAGGGAGTTAGTGGGTTGAATAGCAGTAGTAGTTGGATTTAGAATATTCACCTGACTCATAAGCCCGTTCTCTGTTTTAAAAACAAGATAGGATGAATCACAATAAGTATTGGTGCAATCAGCACCGCTTGCTGTAAGGCATATATAATATTGACCGGCTTGAGCGTATGTATGTGAAGGATATTGCAAGGTAGAAGTAGTTCCATCACCAAACTCCCATAAATAGGAAGTAAGATTACTTCCATAACTCAAATTGTATCCGTTATAAATTCCTGGGTTGGCAGTATCAGGAAAAAGAGAAAAATAAGCATGGCAATACGAGCAACCATGGATGTTAGTTGAATCGCAAATTGAGAGTGAATCAAGCGGAACATCAATAATTGTTGTTACCTGAGGCGAATTCGGAAGGCAAGTAATCCCTGTATAAGAAATATAAAGAGTACCAATTTTTTTTAAACGTGGTAAGCAGTATAGATTTGGATTATGCTGACAATTAAGCATGTAAACTGAATCGGGTAACTGGGGTATGCTAGTTAATAAATTTGACCCACAACTCAGATAAGTCAAAGAACCTGGTAGAGCAGGCAGGTTGTTTAGTAAATTCTGGTCACACCAAAGCAAATCCAAAGATGTAGGTAGAGTAGGTAAACTACTTAGATAATTGCCCTCACAATAAATCGTTGTGATGGAATTGGGTAAACTTGGTAAACTAGTTAAGAAACTGTTATAACAAAGCAGCGATGTCAATGAACTTGGCAATGAAGGTAAACTCGTAATTTGGTTGTTTCCGCAATCGAGTTCCTTCAGTGAACTAGGAAGAGATGGGAGAATCGCAAACTGATTCAAACTACAGTCTAGCCTCGTCATTGAATCCGATAAAATAGGTAAACTACTTAGTAGATTATCTCGACAAAATAGTTCCGTTAAAGAATTAGGAAGCAAAGGCAAACTATCTAAGTGATTTCCAGAACAATCAAGAAATTGCAGGTTATCAAAGTATTGTATTCCAGTCAAGTCATAGAGTTGAGAATTAAAGCAACTCATACTTGTTGTGTTCACTACTTCATAACATGTAGTATCCATTAGATTACCATTCATGCAATTGGGGAAATTCGTTTGAAGGAAATAAACAAAATTCGTATCCGGTATACTCACCCACTGCGCACTCCCACAAAACCAAGCGCCAATAAAAAAGAGAAGAGTGAGTAATTGTTTCTTCATGGGTTTAAATTTCAAATTAAAAGTAACCCCTTTCCCTAAAACACAAAAGCCCCGCATCACTGCGGAGCTTTTGTGTTTTAAAGCATAACCAACTACGGTACTACCACAGTAGCCACCTGCGACTGAGGACCCAGACCTGCTGTATTAAAACACATAACAGTTACCTGATACTCCTGTTTAGATTGCAGCCCTTCAATACTTATTTTGCGCGTAGTGCTTATGGAAATTCCCATTTCGGCTTGTGGCGCAAACAAGGCCTGACTGTTTTTAATGTTCATGTTTATCAATTGCTGCGAAGCCACGGCAATGTAAAAGTCGGCACCGGCAAGCGTGAGGCATTCAATATCTACCTTACCTTTAGTGGTGTAATCGCCTTTAGCTGTTTTAATAACCGGCTGACCGGGTTTTACTTTTTTAGTGGTTTCGGTTTTAGTTGATTTAAAACCGCTTTGTTCAATAATAAGCGTGTCGCCATCGGCTACACCATCTACATAACTTGCAGATTTACTGAATTTTTCATCCCACACTTTTTCAGCAGCATCGCGTTTTTCAATGGCTTCTTTATCGCCATTGAGTGCCGCTATTACCTTTTCGCGCAGGGTGTCATTGGCACCCGTTAGGTCTGCGATAGATGGAATAGGGGTTACGAATACCAAAGGGTGGTCGGTGAATCCACCAATTACTTCTTCACCTGTTTCGGTTTTTTTCAGAGGGTCCTCCTTGAGAAACGCTCTTGAAACTTTTGCTTTTCTTTTTGACATAAGTTTTGTTTTTAGTTTTTAAAAAAGATTTGATAGAAGATGCGTGCCTTTTTAAAATTCCATAAACAGAATTGTTAAAAATTAATTCGGGCGGTTGAACAACCGATAGTAAAAGATGCAGACCCAGCAGGAAATCGTGAACTTCTAACTGGAAATTGAAAGTTCTTCGGAGAAAATCGAAATTCCGAATTCGGAATCATGTGTTCTTCGGAGGAAATTATAATTCCGAACTCGGAATCCTGTGTTCTTCGGAAGAAATTATAATTCCGAATTCGGAATCGGGTGTTCTTCAGAGGAAATTGAAATTTCCAATTGGAAAAACAGAAAAACCAATTGGAAATCGAAAACTTCTTTTAAAAAATCAAAAACTTTGTATTGGTTTGTTTCCATCATTTACTGTTTCTCATAAAACCATAACCATGAACTACTGGCTTATTAAAT
>CANJRM010000094.1 GCA_947476645.1 Bacteroidota bacterium | reverse complement strand
TGGCACAAATGGAAGCCCCCGCAGGAGGCGGGAAACATGATGGTGGAGTCCGCTCCAAAAAACTGTCAACGCGAGTTGACCTTACTCCCATGGTTGACTTGGCCTTTTTGCTCATTACGTTTTTCATGCTAACGACTACCATGAATAAACCGAAGGCTATGCAGTTAAACATGCCCAAGAAGACAGATGATATAGATAAAATGGATGTGGGTGAATGTCAGGTGTTGAATGTATTGCTCGACACATTAGATGCAGTTTGGTATTACGAAGGATTACAGGTAGCAGGATTACAGAAAACAACTTTCAGTGGAGAAGATGGTATTCGTAAAGAGGTAATGAAGAAGTTGAAGAAAGTGCCTGCTGAATGTCCACCGGGAAAGAAGTGGGTAGATGCCAATAAAGATGGTGTTAAAGACCCGTCAGAAATTTCAATGGGTCCTCGTGATGCTATTGTGTTGATTAAGATGATGCACGGTGCACGTTACAAAAACATGATTGACATTTTGGATGAAATGGATATTACAGGTTGTAAAATTTATGCCATTCAAGACCCGGATCCAATAGAAGTAGAAGCAGTTGGCAATGGCGGAACCGTAAAAGAGTTTGCCAAAGAAACAGTGCATCAGTAAAAAATTGTGGAATAATTTAGTTCATGCATCATAAAGCAAATAAACCTTAGCATGGAGACAACAAAAAGTTATCTGAACTGGACGATGGACGACATCGTCTTCGACAACCGTAACAAAGATTACGGTGCGTACCAGCTCAGAATTATGACCAAACGAAATGTTCAGATAGGGCTTATATTAGCTATTATCGGTTTTTCGTTGTTTATCGGTTTATCAATGGTTGACTGGGGATTTTTAATTCCCGATAAAAAAGCAGAAACCGTTGAAACCTCAGTTACATTAGCCGAGCCACCTCCATTGGATAAAGCTGCACCACCACCACCACCTCCTCCTCCGCCACCACCACCTCAACGACCAACCATTCGTTTCGTGGAAATGGTTGTGAAGAAGCAAGAAGAAGTGCGTGAAGAAGAGCCAATGGAAATTCCAAAGGATGAGAAAGTGGAAATTGCTGCCAAAACACAAGAAGGTGACCCGAATGCAAATCTGGAACCTGTGGTTACCGAAGCACCTGTGGTGGAAGAACCAAAGATTTTCACTTTTGTGGAGCAAATGCCAGAGTATCCCGGTGGTGATATCGAATTGATTAAATACTTACAGAAGAATATTGTGTATCCGCAAATGGAGCGAGATAACGATATTCAGGGAAAAGTAATTGTGAAGTTTGTGGTATTGGAAGACGGTGCTGTTTCTGATGTGAATGTTGCCCGCAGCGTAAGCCCGGGTTTGGACAAGGAAGCGGTGCGTGTGGTAAAAACAATGCCTAAATGGAAAGCCGGAAAGCAACAGGGTAAAGCCGTGCGTGTGCAGTATATGTTACCGGTGGTATTTAAATTGCAATAATTATTATCGAAAACAACTTTAGCAAAAATCATAATCGTTCCGTGTGAATGGTTATGATTTTTGCAATTTATAGAACAGATGAATCAGTTTTTTAAAACCATTTTCTCAAGTCCGTCTTTGCTATGGAAAGCAGGAGCAGCTTTGATTTTTTTATGCTTCGCGCTTGCGTTATTTTTTGTTCCATCGATTACCGTTGGTTTTACTACGAACTCGCGTTATGCTTTCGGAGGACTAATGTTGTTCTACTCACTCTTTCGTTTCTACGGTTTTTATTCAGAATATAAACAGGCAAACCGTGAATAAGAATATCACCTATTATTTTCTGTTCAGTCTTTTGCTTCTTGCATCTTGTACACAAAAGAAATCGGTTGAAGAAGCTAAACAGGACAGTCGTTTCAAGATTTACAAAGGAGTTCTGAATGTAGATGCAGATATGGGCTTAGAACCGATATTGAAACAAGAAGAAGAAGTCTTTGATTTTTTAAACGATAGTGTTCAAAGCAATTTCTCTTACAAGAACGAGAAGGAAATGTTTGAAGATTTCAAAAGCAAGAAAGCAACGCTGTTGATTCTTTCAAGAGAATTAGAAAAGTCAGAAGTGAATGATTTGCGCAATCTTGATACTATTTATGTTCGTCAGTTGCCGGTGGCTTATGATGCCGTGGCATTAATTGGCAGTAATGATTTTGATGATAAGAGTTTGGATTTCGCTTTGCTCCAAAAGTATTTCGACCCGAAGAATTCTTCTGCCTTGTATCCTAGATTGGTTTTCGAAAATCAGAATTCAAGCACCGTTCGTTTTGTGTTGAATAAATTGGGTTATAAAGAAAAGGTATCGCCAAATGTTTATGCCTTGCAATCGGTGAACGAAGTGATTGATTATGTTTCTGCCCATAAAAATGTAATTGGTTTTATTCCCTTCAATACCATAAGTGATACCGATGACGGCAAGGTGAAAGAGACTTTGAAGAGGATAAAAATTTTAAGTTTGCGCGCCAAAAATAAAGAGGGAGACACGGTAAGAGTAAGTGCTAATCAGTCGGACATTGCAGAGGGAGTTTATCCGCTGATAAGAACACTGAACACAGTTACACGAAATACTTATGACGATAACCTTGAATTGCTCCTGGTAAGTTTTTTATCGAAAGCAAAAGGGGCGAAGATATTTTTGAAGGCGGGTTTAATTCCGGTAACTATTCCTGAGCGGGAAGTTATTGTTAACGAAAGTGAAGTAAGCGGCAGTAAGTAAACATTGGCATTTGTTTGTTATCAATCAGTATACACCAAATAAACATAGACATGAAGAAGGTATTTTCAATGGTAGCGTTAGTTCTTAGCTTGTATGTTCTTTCTGCACAAACCTTGCAGGATGCGCAACACGAAATTGACAACGAAAATTATTTCCACGCCAAGCAAATTCTAAGCAAGTTAATGAACGACCCGAATGCGAACAAAGCAGATGTGGCTTATTACATGGGTAATGCATATCTGAAAAGTGATGATGCAGATTCAGCGCTTGTGTTCTACAAAAAGGTTTTTAATCCGGATACTAAAACAGCATTAGGGCATGTGGCACTTGGTCGCATTGCATTGTTGTCTAAGAACCCTGCTGAAGCAACGGTTAACTTTACACGTGCTACACAATTGACTAAACAGAAGAACGCGAATATCTATTACGAAATAGGTGATGCGTATTTCAGTCCGAAGGTGATTAGTTTGAGTGCGGCTATTTCAAATTTTGAATCTGCTTATAATCTTGACAATAAAAATTGCCAGATAATGATTGCCTTGGGTGATGCATATCTTGAAAACTCTTCTACAGATAACACGATGGGAGGGAAGGCGATGAATAAATATGAAGCTGCTTCTGACGCTTGTAAAACAAATCCTTTGGCTTTGATTAAGATGGGTCGTTTAGCAGTTCGAGGAAGAATTTACGACCAGGCAATTGAATCGTTCAACAAAGCGTTGGCAATTGACCAGAAGTATCCAATCGTTTATAAGGAATTAGCAGAAGCTTATTACCTCAGCAAGCAATACGATAAAGTGAAACCGAATTATGAAAAGTATATTGCGTTAAGTCCTGGAGATAACCAAGCAAAGACAAGTTTGATTACACTTTACTTCCAAAGCAAAGAGTATGATAAAGCTATTGAAGAGTCAACGCGTGGTTTGGCTAACGACCCGAGTAACTATGTATTTCAGCGCGTGATTGCTTTTTCAAATTTTGAATTAAAACGTTACAAGGAAGCAGCGGAAGCGAGTGCAAAATTCTGGGCTAATCCTGCTAAGAAGGTGAAGGATATTGATTACATCTACTCGGCACGTATTGCCGCACAGGCAGGTGATACTACTACTGCGTTGAATTATTTTAAAGTGGCTTTGGCAAATGATTCTTCTAATTGCGATTTGCTTGGCGAGTATGCCAAGGTTTTGTTTCAGGCAAAACGTTTTTCTGAATCTGTTGCGCAGTATGCGTTTAAGAAAGACAAATGTGGCAAGTTGAATTCGGTAGAAGTATTTTACTTAGGCAGATGTTACTATAGTGCGGGTGATTCGCTCATGGCAGATACAACTTTTGCAGAGTTTACGCAACGCAATCCAACTTCGCCCGATGGTTATATGTGGAGAGCTTTGACGAATTTGAAAATAGGCAAGCCCGAAGATTTCAATGCTTACCCTTACTACCTAAAGTATATTGAAATTGCCGGCAGCGACCCCGTGAAGTACAAGAGAAACTTACCCGATGCATACTCTTACGTAGGTATTTACAATTTTGAAAAACTGAAAGACAAGGAGAAGGCAAAAGAAAATTTCAGCAAGGCGCTGGAAATTGACCCGACTAATTCTATTGCTTTGGAATACATGAAACAGTATAACTAAGCCACAAATACCTTTTTTGAAAACCCTCTTCGAGTTATCGAAGAGGGTTTTTTGTTTGGGATAGAGGCGCAAAAGGGCAATAATTGGCTTCTAAACGTTTTGAATGGCATCGGAGAAAGTTACGATAGGCATCCGAAGGTTCGGAAGGGTATCGGAGAAAGTTCCGACAGGCATCTGAACATTCGGAAGGGTATAGGAAAAGTTTCCAATAGGCATCTGAACGTTCGGAAGGACATAGGAAAAGTTTCCGATAGGCATCTGAACATTCGGAAGTATACCGGAAAAGTTTCCGACAGGTATCTGAACGTTCGGATGGGCACAGGAAAAAGTTCCGATAGGCATCTGAACGTTCGGAACGATATAGGAAAAGTTTACCAAGCCACAAGTTTTTTAATTTTTACCTACATTTATTCTGTGAAGCCGCTTCAGCCCCCTCATATTCTTATTACACAGGAAATGCTTGACGAAGCTGTTCGACTTATACCGCAAACGAAGGTGGAGCGCACGGTGGCTTCTAAAATTGATACGTTGACGGGGCATTTGGGCGAGTTTGCTTTTGCTGAATATATGTTCGGTGATTGGCGGAAAAACTACGTGGGCAAAAACAAAGGCGAAAACGATTTTGGCGATTTTGAAATTAAGACTTCGGCATTTCCATTCAATTCAAAGCTCAATCTGCTGGTGCGCGAAGACTATGCGCGCAAACGCAAACCCAAATTTTATGTTCAACTGATTATTGATGTGCCTTCGCATTTAGCTGATTCTATTGCTGCCGGCACTCGCGCTTACCTTTGCGGTTATGCAACTGCCGAAGAACTCGATAAAGCACCTTTGAAAGATTTCGGAAGTAAAACGGGAACAGCTGGCGGATATCGCTGTCATTTCATTCCAATCACAAAATTGAAACCGGTAGAAGAGTTAAGGAATATGAAATTGAAATTTGCAAACCTTTCTGTGGGCAACATTCTCTCTCCCATTCTTTTCTAACTTTCGCTCGTTGTTATGATGTTTGAAAAAATTCAAAGAAGTATAAAACAGTTCCCCACTCAATTGATTCTTGTAATCATTGGGGCTTTTTTGTTTTTGCCTTTTCTTAATCATGTTCATTTATTCGATTGGGACGAAATAAATTTTGCCGAAAGCGCGCGCGAAATGTTGCTCACACACAATTTTCGTATGGTGCAAATCAACTTTCAACCCTTCTATGAAAAACCACCTCTCTTTATTTGGTTGCAGGCACTCAGCATGAGTTATTTTGGAGTAAATGAATTTGCTGCACGTTTACCCAACGCCATTTGCGGAATCGTTACGCTGCTCGTAGTATTTAATGTGGGTCGTTATGTTTTTAAATCGCAACTGGGTGTGCTGTGGGCAATGATGTTTTGCTGCTCCATTCTTCCACATATTTATTTCAAGAGCGGAATCATTGACCCCGTGTTTAATCTTTTCATTTTCCTTGGAGTATTTTTTCTTTTCAAACTTAGCGTGCAAAACGATTTTGAAAATCATAAAATACAAAAGCGAAACCGCAGATGGAATTTGGTGTTATCTGCATTGTTCATTGGTCTGGCAACATTAACCAAAGGACCTGTTGCCATTTTGCTTTCGGTGCTTACGGCTTCAACTTATTTTTTTGTGAACCGAGGCAAACTAAAAATTGAGTTAAGCGAAATGATTTTGTGGTGGGTGATGGTAGCAGTGGTGGTTGTTTTCTGGCTCAGTTTCGCCATTCATGCTAACGGGCTAAAGTTTGTAGACGAGTTTGTTTCGTATCAAATTCAATTGTTCAATACAAGTGATAATGGGGCATGGTTTCTTTATCATCCGCTGCTGTTGCTCATTGGCGTTTTTCCGGCTTCTGCACTTATTTATGATGCCTTTAAAAAGAACGCGAATGATGACACCACACAGGTATATTTTAAACGCTGGATGATTTATTTGCTGTGTGTGGTGCTTCTTGTTTTTAGTGTTGTGAAAACAAAAATGGTTCACTACTCATCACTTTGTTACTTCCCCATCACTTTTCTTTCAGCATACTATCTCAATTATTTATTCGATGGAAAAATGAAATGGACATGGCGGCAAACTGTGCCGTTGCTCACTCTTGGTGTTTTAATTACTGTGGCATTTACCGGAGGAATATTTTTGATTCAGCGTCCTGATGTTTTTATTAATTACGTTAAAGATGATTTTGCCAAGGAGATTCTGAAAGCAAAAGTTTATTGGAGCAATTACGATATCCGTTTCGGCATTACTTATCTCGTGTGCATTATCATTTCTATTTTGTTGATGCAAACCAAACATGTAAAATGGGGAGCGTATATTCTTATCATCAGTAGTGCGCTCTTCATCAGCACTATGATGACCTTTGTTGTGCCGCGCGTAGAAAAATATTCACAGGCGGCATTGATTGAATTTTTGGAAGCAAAAGCAAATGAATCCTGTCGTATTGAAACAGATGGATTCAAAAGTTATGCGCATTATTTTTATGCGCGCAAACCTTTTCCTTCTCCTGCTGACACTGCGAAGCAATTGTATGTAGTTACTAAGTGCACCAAGGTAGAAGAAGTGAAATCGCACAATTCAAAACTGGTTGAACTCTATCGAAAAAACGGATGGGTGTTTTTTAAGGAAGCGAAATGAAAGTGAAAACTACATTATTACTTGCCTGTGTGGCAAGTCTGGTCTTTATAAATTCGGCACTTGCACAAAGCAAAAAGGTATGGAAGGTAAGGGCGCTTTATCTTTCTCCATCTGTTTTAATAGATACCAATAAGGTCAATCATTTTATTGCTCTCGCAAAAAAGTCACTGGTCAATACCTATGTGGTTAATGCTAAAGGAGAAGATGGTTTAGTTACCTATGAATCAAAACTTCCTGCTGTGCGACATGCTAAAGCATGGAAGAAGAAGTATGACATCAGTCAATTGATAAGGAAGTTTCACCAAAATCACATTCATGTAATTGCCCGCATTGTTTGTTTTAACGACCCGCATCTTCCTCAATTGAAAACAGAGTGGGCGTTGAAGAGAATGAATGGCGAATTATACAAATCATCTGCCGGTGAAACCTGGCTTAATCCGTTGAACAAAGAAGTTTGGAAATACCTGGTGGATATAGCCAAAGAAAGTTTGACAAAAGGTTTTGATGAAATTCAATTTGATTATGTGCGCTTTCCATATAACGATAAAAAAGGTGAATTCGATTTTGGGGAGAAGGTAGAAACCCGTCACACGGTTATTGATTCTTTTCTATTGTATGCACGAAACCAAATGCCGAAAGCAATTTTATCTGCCGATGTTTTTGGAATTATTTGCCAAAGTGTAAATGACCCGGAGAACATCGGACAGAATCTTGAATACGTAGGCAGCAACCTCGACTACATTTCGCCTATGTTGTATCCATCGCTTTACGCCAAAGGGCAAATTATTAAGGGCGATACTTTTCCAAAACCTGATTTGTATCCTTACGGAGTAGTTTATAATTCATTAATGAATGCAAAGGGCAGAATTGTATTGGTGAAAAATTACCGTGCAAAGATTCGTCCTTACTTGCAGGCGTATACGGCTTCGTGGCTCAATAAAGAAGACTACCAAATTTATGGTGCCGAGCAAATGAAGCAACAGATTAAAGCAGTCAACGATGCAGGCTACGACCAATGGATTTTTTGGAATGAAGAAGGCGATTATCCCGAAGAAGGATTTATAAAAGGCAAATAATTCTACATCAAAATCTATTGACCCAAGTTAGAGCTTACATCAGCAATCTTCCATTCATCTTTAATAAGTAGGAAGCCGAAAAACTTTCTGTCGAAGTGCGTTGGTGTGGTGAAGATAACTTCCAGCACCGGTAAATCTCTTCCATCAGGTTGAGGCAAAGCAAATGCACGACCGTATTCACGCGCTTCAACTCCTGTGCTCCACTTATTAAAAACATCGGCAGTAATTTTCACCACGGCTTTGTCGTATTTGTTTTTCGAATCAAAAACATCGTAGCCCATCTTCTGTTCGTTTGGTCCGCGATACACAATGCATTTTGCAAGTTTATCGTAGTCTTTTTCCGCGCTTGCTTCAAAGGCATTATCAATTACTGCGGAAAGAACAGGAATCAACGAAGTATCGGCATGAGGCATGTTGAGCATGTTCTCCGGAATTTGAACGTGCGAAGTAGTATCTGCACTCACCACAGCCTTCGGTTCTTCTTTCTTGCACGATTTACATGAGGCCAGATTAGCACCTAGATAAGCGAGAGAAGCAGAAAGAGTAAAAACAAAAAATATTTTTTTCATGAAGCTATGGATGAATGAAGCAGTAGAAATTCAAAACAATATTTCGCTTATGGAAATTTCGGAAACTTACTCCAGTCGGGTTTGCGTTTTTCAATAAAGGCGTTCTTCCCTTCTTTGGCTTCATCACTTAAATAATAAAGCAGTGTTGCATTGCCAGCTAATTCCTGAATACCGGCTTGTCCATCTAGCTCAGCATTGAAAGAAGACTTAAGCATACGAATAGACAGCGGAGATTTTTCCTGAACTTTCTTGCACCACTCCACCGTTACATCTTCGAGCATTTCGAGCGGAACAACTTTGTTGACTAAGCCCATACCGAGCGCATCCTGCGCATTGTATTGGTCGCAGAGAAACCAAATCTCTCTCGCTTTCTTTTGACCCACACATCTCGCGAGGTAACTTGCTCCAAAGCCGCCATCAAAACTTCCCACCTTAGGACCTGTTTGTCCGAAGATGGCATTCTCACTTGCAATAGATAAATCGCAAACTACATGCAACACATGTCCGCCACCAATGGCAAAACCGTTCACCATGGCAATTACACATTTAGGAATAGAACGAATTTGTTTTTGCAGGTCAAGCACATTCAAACGCGGAACAGTGTCCTTACCAATATAACCGCCATGACCGCGAACGTTCTGGTCACCACCGCTGCAAAATGCTTTATCGCCTTCACCTGTTAATACAATGATTTCAATATCCTGACTATCGCGACAGGTGTTCATAGCATCAATCATTTCTTTTACCGTAAGCGGAGTAAACGCGTTGCGATAGCGCGGACGATTGATGGTGATTTTTGCAATGCCTTCAAAAAACTCAAACTTAATTTCCTCGTAGTCTTTAATGCTTTTCCAATTTCTCTTTTTCATGTATGTTGTTTATCAGTTTCCCTGTTTCAAAAATTTAAAATACTGCTTGTATGCTTCTGCGCTTTGCACGCCATCTGTTTTTATTTCTAGAATTTTAGCGTGCGTTGACGGCTCGTAAAATGTTTTTAATGTTTCTTCCAATTCATTTTGGAGCGCGCAAAAATAATAAGGCAAGCCATACATAGAAGCCAGATGTTTAGCAGTGAGTTCATGCCGCGTTTCAAAAAAATTTTCAAACTCATTTACCTTCGAAGGACCATCGAGCAAGCGGAAAATACTTCCGCCATTATTGTTGATGATAATGATGCGCAAGTCGGGGGAGAGATAATTATTCCATAGCGCGTTAGAGTCGTAGAAGAAACTTACATCGCCAAGCACACACACAGTAATTCCCTTATTGCAATACGCAGAACCTGCTGCGGTGCTTAAACATCCATCAATACCACTGGTGCCTCTGTTTGCATTTACTGTCAACGAATTTTTGTGCTGAAAGAAATTCGAATAACGGATAGGAGTGGAGTTGCCGTATTGAATGTTCGAATTATCGGGATAGGATTTGACAAGTGTTTCCATCACTTTTAAATCGTTGTAAGCGTTTTTCGAAAAGTATTTCTTTGAAAGCTCATCAGCGTGTTTGCTCAATTGCTGCCAGTCTTTTTTGAAATTGCTTTCATTATTCTCTTCCGTTTCTGTAATGGCGTGAAGAAACTGTGTTTCGTTAATCGGTTCAATGCGGTCGAGCATTTCGCCAAACATTTCCCAGTTTCTTCCTATGCTGCTACCGGGTGGAACATCCCAATGCACCACAGGTTTTTCATTTAAAAACTGTTTCAGCTTTTTTGAAATGATTTGTTTACCGAAGGTAATCACAACATCAGGAATCAAATCTATTTCCGCATCTTCCTCCATAGCGGTAATGCAGGCATCTGCATTCCAAACGCCTTCGGGAAGTTTAACGTTCGAAATGTTTTCATAAACAATTACCACATCTTTCCTTTCGCTTAGCTTTTGGATTTGTGCATTGAAGTCTGCATTGTATTCTCTCATGCCTACAATCAGCATTTTCTTTTCAATGTTCGAGAAGCCATTCTTGATGCGTTGTAAATCTTTAAGCGGAATAAATTCATTCGAAGAGGTATCGTGTGTTTCATCCCAGGCGAAAGAGAATTCTTCTTCAGTGGTTTTATAAAGAGGTTCGCTGAGATGAACGTTTACCTGAACAGGACCTACATAACCATTGCTTGTTTCATCGATGGCAGTACTAACCTGGGCATACAGTTCTTTCAAATCATTTTCATCCTCTGCATCGCCATCAATAGAAACATCATAAACCACATGCACTCCGAAGATTCCTTCCTGCATGATAGCCTGATTTTCTCCTCTGCTTACAGCACCATAAGGTCTGTCTGCCGTAAGCAAAAGCAACGGAACATTTTGATAATAGGCTTCGCAAACAGCAGGAGAGAGATTTAAAACGGCAGTGCCCGAAGTACAAACCACCGCAACAGTTTCCTGCAATTGCTGCGCAAGACCAAGTGCAAAGTATCCTGCCACGCGCTCATCGGGAATAACCAAACATTCTATTTCGGGTATTTGCGAAAACGCAATTACCATAGGAGCAGAGCGCGAACCCGGAGAGAAAACAACTTTACGGATTCCTTTTCGCTGGCAGGTTTCTGCCAGTAAACGGATTCCTTTTTTGGTGGTATTCATGAGGCGGTAAAGTTGAAATATTTTTGCTCTTGATAAAGTAAAAAACAAAGCCCCCCGAATATTCGGAGGGCTTTGTTTTACGCAGTCCCGATAGATATCGGGACTGCGTAAAACATTTCGCTTACATCCTGAATGCATACAGATAACTCATTGGCTTGTTCGGATAAATTCCTTCTACCAATACTTTTCCGTTTTTGCTCTTTAGCATGTTTACAAAATCATCAACGTTGCTTACGGTTACATCATCTACCTGTGTAATGATGAATCCTTTCTTTATGTCGGTGAACTCGGTTAGTTTGCCGTCTTTCAGTTCGGTAACTTTTACACCACCTTCTAAACCGAGATTGCGCAGTTCCTGCGCGCTCAGGTTCTCTACTTTAAGACCAAGCACATTCAGAATGTCTTTGGTGTTATCTAACTGCGCCACGGTATTGTATTTGTTTTTCAATACCACATTCATGTTCGAAGTTTTGCCATCGCGAATTACTTCTACATCAAGTTTTTCACCGGGGCTGTGTTTAGCTACCTGCTCCTGCAACTCGGGCGAAGAGTTTACGCTGATGCCATCGATTTTTGTAATCACATCTTTGTTTTTCAAGCCTGCTTCTTCAGCCGCTGAGTTTTTATTTACACCATCTACATAAACACCATACGGTTTATCAAAACCTAAGTCCTTCGCAGTTTTATCATCCATGGTTCTGATAGTTACCCCGAGGAAACCTCTTTGCGTAATACCAAACTTCTTCAAATCGAAAATCACTTTCTTTACAATATTGCTTGGCACAGCAAACGAATAACCCGCATAAGAACCGGTTGGCGATGCAATAGCGGTGTTGATACCAACAAGTTCGCCATTTACGTTTACCAATGCTCCACCGCTGTTGCCGGGGTTCACCGCAGCATCGGTTTGAATAAACGATTCAATAGCGGTGCTGTTTGGTTTTGCACCTTCGTTGCCAATGAGGTTTATGTTTCTGCCTTTGGCACTAACAATACCCGCAGTAACGGTTGATTCCAAATTGAACGGATTGCCCACCGCCATTACCCACTCACCAATCAACACCGAATCGGAATTGGCGAAGTTGATACTCGGAAGATTTTCGCCTTCAATTTTTACGAGTGCTAAATCAGTATCGGCATCGCGACCGATGATTTTTGCTTTGTAAGATTTGTTGTTGTTCATCATTACTTCCACTTCATCGGCATTTTCTACCACGTGATTATTGGTAACGATGTAACCATCTTTAGAAACAATTACGCCCGAGCCCGTAGCCACCTGCGGTTGGTTCTGATAAGGATTTGGTCCGTGGAAATATTTAAAGAAATCGTTGCCGAACATATCCTGAAACGGGTCTTGTCCTCTGAGCGAAGAAACCTTCTCGGCTTTGAAAGTAGATTTAATATGCACCACACTTGGTGTAGATACAGCCGCGGCAAAACGCAAATCAATAGGTTGCGCTTCGTTGCTTTTGCTAAAGGCGGCAAACTTAGCGGGCGTGTTTCCGGTTTCAATTACCGAAACCTGTTGTTTGTTCCAGCCGAGGTAGTTAAACGTAGCTACTGCGGCAAACGCACTTACGAAAGCTATAAATGCGGTGAATGCAATTTTTCTGATACTCATAGTTTTTGATTTTTACTTTTGTTTTAGAAAAACGACTACGGCACAAAGATATTTCATCTTAAATGCAAATAGAAG
>CANJRM010000093.1 GCA_947476645.1 Bacteroidota bacterium | reverse complement strand
TCCCGACAAATTCAGTATCGCGGTGCAGCCTTTGAAACACTCCAAACAGTTTGTGTGAGAACTGCATTTCGAAACCAACACCATTATCTTTTACTGAATAATGAATTTTGCCATCGCTGCTTGTTGAACCAATTTCAATTTTTGGATTTTTTTTCAACGCAGAATATTTCACTGCGTTTGAAATAAGATTTTGCCAAACCTGCTTTAGCAATGATGCATCGCCCTTTATGTTGTGAATTTCATTAATGATAATTTCTGCTTTCAAATTCTTATCGGCAAACTTTATTTCTTCCACTATCTCCTCTACAAGGTGCTTCATATTCACCTCCTTTTTATTCAGCACACTTCTTCCAAGTCGCGAAATTTCGAGCAAACTATCAATGAACAATCCCATACGCACTGCATTTGATTTAATAACAGTCAAATTCTTTTTCATTTCCTTGCTCAACATATCAGCCCCGTCTTCCAATAAAATTTCAGCAAAGCCATTGATGTTTCTGAGAGGTGCTCGCAAATCGTGTGAGATAGAATAAGTGAAAGCTTCCATTTCTTTATTACTGGCCTCTAACTGGGCAGTGCGGGCTTTAACCTTCTCTTCCAGTGTTTCATTCAATGCTTTAATTTCTGCTTCGTTGTTTTTTTCGCGGGTGATATCTACTATAGAAATTACAATGCCACTCACTATATTTTCTGCATTATACGCTGGTGCTACCTGTACATCATACCAATTCAAAACATTTTCGGCAAATTGATATTTACCGGTATAGCGATAAGGCATACCCGCAGCCGCTACTTTTAAAACCTGTTCGGCAAGACTTCTATATTTGGGCGGGACAAGCGGTAAAAATAATTCTCCCGTTTGAAAAGTGTGATTGAAATAAATGTTCATCCAGTTCTCAGCAAGTTTGTTGTAAGCAACAATTTTCAAATCGTTATCAAGAAGAAGACACGAGGCACTCGTATGATCAAGAATAGCCCGCAGATTGGCTTCTGATTGTTCTAAAAGTTTTTCCGACTCCTTACGCTCTCCAATTTCCTGAACAATACAGGTGATGTATCGAATTTTACCTGTTTCGTTTTTATTGGTTGACAGATTCACCTTTACCCACTTAATTGTCCCTTTAAGGGTTACATATCTCTTTTCCAAAACGTAGTTATCAATTACACCTTGCTTTAGTTTTTCGAACAGTGGCTTCTCTGTTATTAAATCATCGGGAAACGTATAATCGCCATAATTAACTTTCAGCAAATCTGCCAACGTAGAATCCAGTATCTTGCAAAATGTCTCATTGGCATTTATCATTTTGCCCTCGGCAGTAGCCCATACAATTCCAAGGATAGGATTATCAACAATTAAACGAAATAATTCCTGCGTGCGCTCCTGATCCATTTCCTTTAACTTGTCATTCGTAATATTTCTGCAAAAACAAGCAAGCCCTGTTATCTTACCTTCGCATGTAACTGGGTTGACAGAAAATTCGAGAAATAAATTTGGATTGGTGTATTCTATTTTTGTTACAAACCTTAACCGCTCACCATTCAATGCCTGACGGTAAATGTTTTCCCAATAGGGAATTTCAGTTGGGTTAGAAACTTTCAGAAAATCATAAACGTGGTCGCCAATTTCAATATCGAGATTGAAAATGTTTTTCATCTTGTTTTTAAACTCTGTATTAAAAGACGTAAGGAGAAAATCAGTATCGAGCGAATAAACCACTCCATCGAAATTATTAACCACCCCTAATAAAGTTTGTTCAGCCGGTGAAATAAGAGAGTCAATTTTTTGATTCATGAATGCAACGCTGTTTGAGTTTTATAACTACTTGATTAATGTAAAATAGAATGTGGCTCCTTCGTTGGGTTTTGCATCCGCCCAAATCTTGCCACCATGTCTTGTAATAATCTGATTGACTAACGCTAATCCTACACCTGTTCCTTCATACTCGGTTACGCGATGCATGCGCTGAAACACACCGAATAATTTATGCGCAAACTGCATATCGAAACCAGCTCCGTTATCTTTTATGAAATAGACGGTGTTTCCTTCTTCCTGTTTAAATCCAATTTCTATAATCGGTTTTTGAACTTTTCCCGAATATTTCACTGCGTTCGAAATCAGATTTATCCAAACCTGTTTCATCAATTCGTGATCGCAATTCGCGGTTGGAAGTTGAGCAACTGACAAATCTCCTTTAAAAATTTCGCGCAAATTCATTTCGGCAATTACATCTTCCACCAGTTGTTTCATATCCATTTCTCCAATGTGCAATGCCTGCCTACCCATGCGCGAAAGATCGAGAAGATTATCAATCAATCTTCCCATGTGTTCGGCATTACTGCGAATTACATTGATTGTTTTTCGTCCTTCATCATCAAGAAGTTGAGAATAGTCTTCATTGAGCACTTCAGCAAAACCATCGATCACCCGCAGCGGTGAACGTAAATCGTGCGACACGGAGTAACTGAAGGATTCCAAATCTTTTTTTGCTGCTTCCAACTGTTCGGTTCTTTGTTGTACTCTTTCTTCGAGCTCTTCGTTTAGTTTTTGAATTTCTCGTTGTGCGTTATTTATATCGGTAATTTCAACCGCAATTATTATTGCTGCATAGATGGCACCTGTTTCATCGTAAAGCGGAGCAAACTGAATTAAGAAATCAAGGTTGCCTGGAACTGTAATTTGGGTAGCATATTTTGCTCCTTCAAAGGCTCTTGTATAAAGCGGGTGCATAACAGAATATGCTTTATCAGAAAGAACATCTTTAGCCAGAAAACCTTCCATTTTATTTTTTTCATAACCCAGCTTTGTCATAACCTCCCCGTCAACAAATACGTACCGCTCGGAGGTATCTATCATTAGAATTGCGGAATTAGGAATGTTGGATGCGATTGTTCTGTAAATTTTTTCGCTTTGAAAAAGCTTATCTTCAGCATTCTTTCTCTCTGTGATGTCTCGGTAGTTAGCAATAAACCCCTTAATATTTTCATCACCCAGCTTATTTATTATTGTTCCTTCAATCCATATGTAGTGCCCATTTTTATGCTTTTTTCTGTATTGTCTTATTACAGGCAGATTTGGTTTATCAACTAAATCTGTTAGTGTGTTTCGCAAGTCCTGCACATCATCAGGGTGTATGAACTGACCCACTAACTTCCCCAAAGTTTCCTCCCTTGAATAACCACCAATTCTTTCCATGGCAGGACTTTGATAAACCAGGATTCCTCTATCATCAATCACAAGAATTGCATCGTTAATATTTTCGATAAGCGATTTAAAACGTTGAGTGTTTCTTTGCAACTCTTTTGTTCGTTCAGTAATTTTATACTCTAGCGAGGCATTCATATCCTTTACTTCAATATCAAATTTTTTGCGATCGGTAATATCAAAAGTGGTAGCGCGGCAATACATAAAATTTCCGTGAACATCTTTTACTGCCGTGGCATTAGTCAACACCGGAAACGAAGTGCCGTCTTTTCGCATAAACTCCAATTCTTCGTCTTTAATAATTCCTTCCTTTTTAAACCTTTTAAAAAGCTCTTCAAACTTTTGAGCGCTTTCAATGGTTAGCACACTACTGATGTTCATTTTACCTGCCACTTCTTTGCGTGTATAGCCGAGCCAGGACAACTCTGTAGAATTCATTTGTGTAAATACTCCGTTCTTATCCAATGAGTGATAACCGCACGGACCATCATCGTAAAGCGAACGTATTTCAGCAACCGATTTTTGCCGTGATGTGTAGTAAAGGTTAACTCCATAAAAGCCAATACAAAGAATAGTCGTGAGAAGCAGAAAAAGGAAAACCACGCGAACATTCAGACTGAGTAAAGTTTTATCGTTTTCGCTTTGCCGTTCATGCAACTCCATTTCCTCAACGGCTTGTATATCGGTGGTAATGGTTTTAATTTTATTCTTCGTTTCTCTACGGGTTTTATCAGCTATCAAAGTAATTGAAGCAGCTAATCCATCTCGGTCGCGGGTGCTTACTGTTTTTTTTGCGAGCGATAAACATTTGTTTACATAAAATCTGAGTGAGTCAATATTCTTATGCTGCGATACATCGGTCTGGAACAGAGAATCGAGAAGTGTGATTCGTGAAAAAATATTTTGTTGAACCTGATTGAGCGGACGCAGATAGGAAGTGTCTTTAGTCAACACATATCCCCGTGTTCCCGATTCAATATCCTTTACGGATGAAAGTATTTTTTCTGCCTGTTCAATGATTTCGCGGGCCTGCCCTTCATTGGTTACTGATTGCCTGAAAGCTTTGTTGCCCTGATAAGCAAGGATGCACATAAACAAAACCCCGGCAAGAGCCGCTACAAAAAAGAAATTGAGTTTTTGAATAAAAGAAAACTTCATGTACTGTGTTACAGAAGTTGAAAGTAGAAAAACCAACAGAGGCTGTTACTTATAGGGCAGTTTGTTATTCACAACAAAAGTGTTTGCAACAAAACAGCGTTACTTTGCTAGCTGCCAACCAATGAATGTAGCTGTCAATCCAACTAAAATACTTGCGCAAACATACAGCGCAGCATAACTCATTCTTCCGTTTTTGATGAGCTCAATGGTTTCATAAGAGAAAGCGGAGAAGGTGGTAAAGCCACCAAGAATACCGGTAGCGAGAAACAAGCGCCACTCATTACTCAAACTGTTTTTAAGAAACAAACCATATACAGCACCAATGAGTAAGCAACCAATAATATTTACCGCAAAAGTTCCGAAGGGAAACGAAGAAGGAAACTTGGTTTGTATAAACTGCGAAAGCAAAAAGCGGCTAACGCCACCAATAAAACTTCCAGCACCAATAGCTAAGAGTATTTTCATTTGCGCTTAGTCTTTCTTAGGGTCAACAATTATGTTTTCGGGTTCTATGGATTCAAGATTCAGTTTTTCGGAAGCCACGCGGAAAGTAGTGCGTCTGTTTTTCTGATGTTCTTCTTCGGTGCAGTTAGCTCCGTTGCCGCAGTTGTTTACCAGTTTGGTTTCGCCATAACCTTTTGCCAGCAAACGGTCCGTAGGTATTCCCTTGCTGATGAGATAGTCAACCGCACTTTGCGCACGAGCTTGTGAAAGTTTAAGATTGTAAGCATCGCTACCGCGGCTATCGGTATGCGAACCCAGTTCGATAGTAAGGTCAGGGTTTTCTTTAAAGAAAATCATAATCGAATCGAGCACCAATTTAGATTCGGGGCGAAGCGTGGCTTTATCGTAATCGTAATAGATGTTCGGAATCACGAGCATCTTCTGCGGAAATATTTTGTTGAGTGTAACCTGGGTGTAAGCTACAATCAAAGTAGAATCCTGATTCTTGTGCAAAGCAGCCACCGTATTCGAAGCGCTGAAGTAACCATTCTTTGAAGCCAGATATTTATAATCGGTTTCGCCTTCTATACGAAATTGAAAATGCCCCGCAGTATCGGAAGCAGTTGTGTTCACCACCGAGCCATCGGTTTTCTTTAATTCAATCTTTACACGGCTTAAAGGTTTTGTTCCCGTAATTTTCGAATCACCATCTGCCGGATTTTCGTAAACATTTTCATAAGCGGTGCCACGGATTACAAAGAAGTTTCGCCACTTTTCCTCAAAGCGATAAATATCATCACTTCCTTTTCCGCCTTTGCGGTTAGAGGAAAGATAGCCCGCAAACAGAACGGTGTCATCTGCACTAAGCGGTTTATATTTTTCGATACGGTAAGCGAAATCATCGGCACCGCTGTTGATGGGGGCTTTTAAATTGTAAGGTTCTTTATAACCGGTTTTGGTATGCAGGGCTTTAAACACATCGAGCCCACCCATGCCCGGCAAACCATTCGAGGAAAAATAAAGATTACCGCGTTCGTCTAACCACGGAAAGCGTTCGCTGCCCGGTGTATTGATACTGCCGCCTAAGTTTTGCGGAGCGTTCCAACCCGAATCGGCTTTGGTGAAAAGAAAAATATCGGTAGCGCCAAAACCCACACCATCGGCAGCAGCTAAAAGCAGTTTGCCGTCTTTAGAAAGATAAGGGTCATACACGTTTACACTATCGGGAAACAAATCCATTTTAACGGGCTCGCTCCAATGCTCGTTGTTCAATGCCGAATAATAAACATGACAGAACTGATTCTCTTTTTGAGGTTCGGCTTTGCAACGCACGAAATAAATTTCTTTAAAATCTTTACTGAACGTAACCGAGCTTTCATGCGCGGTTGAATTTAACGGAGCAGGAAAGTCTGCGGGTGAAGAAAAACTATTTCCTGTTTTTTCGGTTTCAAATAAATCGGTGAACTTCTCCCCTGTCCAGCCATCGCGTTCGGTGCCCATGGCTTCATCGCGCGAGGACGTGAGCACATACTGATTGTTTTTGAACGGCTCTAAGCCGTAATCGGACTGGGGCGTGTTGAGTGACGAAAGATTAGTCAGCTGAATTTTAGTAAACGACTTTTTCCATTCAATAGCATCCTTGCATTGAGTGGCTTGTCTGCGCCCTTCGAAGCCGCCCGATGAAATGCGCTGATACTCATCAAAGGTTTTATACGCTTCTTCGTATTTCTCCTGCTGCTTTTGCATAAGCCCCAATTGGAACAACGATTTTTCACCACCATTTAAATCAATGGATTGCTTATACCATTTTTCGGCATTGGCGTAATCGTTGAATTGCTTGTATGACTCGGCTAACTGAAAAGCTTTTTGCTGCTGCTTAATAGGGTCGCGCTCGGCATTGTATTCTTTCAACAAAAACTCAACGCTTTGGTTATAGACCAAAAACTCGCGCGCGGTTTTGCCATCCTTAATTTGAAACGGAACGGTTTTGCAACCCGCAATAAAAAGAAAGAGGAGAGCGAAATATTTGGTAATGGCTTTCAATGAATTTACGTTAGCACAAGTTTAGAGTTTAAAGTTTGAAGTTTAAAGTTTGTTGGCAATGATTTGTTGTTGGTTCATTCGTGTAACGGTCCGGTTATAGCTAAACCCGCTATGTCACCATTCTTACCCGCTGCAATTTTCATAATGCATTGGTAACGCTCACAGGTAACCTTATAACAAGCCCAATTGTCTTTATATTTTTCAAACTGAATGGATGTCATTTTACCGCTTCTTGCTTTCACTTCAACAAAAAAAGCAACCGTTTTATCTAAAGGAAATGACTCTCGCATACTTTGTGAATACATCGAAAAAATGCTGTCGTATTTATTCTCATTGTAAAAAGTCTGCACCTGCACACTTAGCTTGTGGTCAACAGCCTTTTCGTGCATTTCATAATTGCACCCGGCAAAAGCAATGATGGCAATTCCAAAAAGAAGTTTATTCATAGGGGAAGTGTTTAGTAATGCAATTTTTTGTTGGTAGTTGGTACAAAAAATCATTTCGCCTCTACCAACTCCACATCAAAAATTAAAGTGGCGCGGGCGGGAATAACAGGCGGGCTGCCCTGCTCGCCATAACCGAGGAAATAAGGAATAATCAATTTGGCTTTGCTGCCTACGTTCAACAGCGCAATGCCTTCGTCCCAGCCCTTAATCACATTGCCTAAACCAAGTTTGAAAGTAAAGGGTTTGTTGCGCTTGTATGACGAGTCAAAAACTTTTCCGTTGGGCAGCGCACCCGAATAATGCACGGTAACATTGTTGTGTTTGTTGGGTTTAGCGCCTTTTCCCTCCTCGGTAATGATATAATGCAGGCCGGTTTCTGTGCTTATGGCATCGGGATAGGTTGTTTGCACCCAGGTTTTAAACTCCTGCACCAGCGCCTGCTTTGCCTGCTCTTGTTTTAACCGCATTTCTTCTAATTTCTTTTGATAGTCGCTCATGGTTTTTTGTTTATGAAACGAAAATAGAATTCAATTGGAGAATGAGGAGGGAGGAAATTGTGGAATTTTCCTGATTTTGCATCTATCTTAAAAAACATGAAAACCACATACCTTTTATTTTTCTGCCTTCTTACTGTTTTTTCTTACAGTCAATCTTCTATTGTAAAAGAATCGCCTTGTGCTCCTTTATTTCCCGGAGGAGATGCACATCTGGTAGATTTGATTAAAAAGAATTTGACCTATCCACCATCTGCCAAACGCGATTCTGTCAAAGGCAAAGTGATTGTTCATTTTGAAATTGATTCAACAGGCAAAGTTTTCAATGTAGCTATAACAAAAGGAATTAGAACTGACTTAAATGAAGAAGCCATGAGAGTGGTAAAACTGTTACCCGCCTTTATACCCTGCAAAACTAAATACATAGAAGGCAAACCTCAATACACAGTTTTTGATTTGCCTATAATTTTTCAGTTGTAAAAACTTACCATCCTCTTTTCTGGCGATTCTATAGGCAATTTCCCCCTCCCCTTTCTGCCTTTGAAATAAATTTTGCCATTTCTTAAAAACGATTTATTTTTATTTCAGGTATGTTGAATGTGCTGTGGCGGAATGAACGATTCAAACCCTAAACTATCATATATGAGTACCCAAACTACCCTCATTGGCGGCTTTGCCATTACCAAATGCGAAATGGCTATTATTAAAGAATACATGCTCGGCCTGCCGCGAAAACTGATAGCAGTCAATCTTGGTAAATCACTAAACACCCTTAACACGCAAATACGCTATTTGTTTAAAAAGCTTGGCATAACTAAAGTAACCGAGCTGGTGGTGTGGGCGGCTAAAAACGGTTTTGACGAAAACCGAAACTACACGCCCGTAAAACCGCGCGGTATTGATGCCGCTGAAATAGAAAAGCACCGCGGTATTCAAAAAAGTAAAGAAGATAAACGCAGGAAGAAACGGAAATAAGATATGTCTGCGCAGGGTCTCCGCTTCGGGACCCTGCGCGCGCTAAATCGCAGGGTCGTGAAACACAGACCCTGCGGAGACGCACAAGCCCCTCTCCTCTCCCATTTTCCTTCTGCACATATAACATTTTCTGCCTACCTGCCAAAACAATTTATGGTTAACCATTTACTGTTAACCATAAATTGCAAAGAGTAAAAACACGAGCGCACCGTATTTTTGTTTCGTTAAACTGAAGCAGCGCAAGCGGCAGCAGTATTTTTAAAAAACCAAAAACAAAATTACCATGTCACGCATTATTATTCCCGAAACGTTTTTAGAACAACAGGCCTTATTCAACAAAATTTTAGCTAAAGATACCGCAGATGGCAGTTCGAGTGTCATTCGCCCGTATATGGATGAAAACGATATTGTGCTTAGCGAAGATGAAACCGCTGCAGGCGATGCAGCCGACCACGAAGCCCTGCGCAAAGAATACACAGGCAAAAAAGAAAACCAGCGCCAACTGCGCGATATTAATTTTAAAACCGTGTTCGACAATATGAAAAGCGGTGCGCAGTATTTAAAAAAGCTGTATGGTAAAGCTTATTCCAAGCTGGCGGCCTGGGGTTTCAGCGTTACGGTTAACGGCAGAATAATTTACCCGGCCGATGTGGCGGAGCAAATTGCCCTTTTCAATCTGTATTATGCCAAACACCTTTCTTTCACCACTCCGCCCTCGCCTTTGGTGCCGTTTTTAACCGCTAACGAAATTGATATTACAACCGATAATACCAGAGCCACCGCGGCAGCCACCAATAACACCAACTTTAAAAGTTTTGCCATGCAAAGCGAAGACCAAACAGAACTTCGCAATAATTTCTGGAACCCAGTAATGGCAAACGTTACCGGCATAGGGCAGTTTTTGATTAAACTGTATGAAAAAAACCCGAAAGCCCTTGGCGACTGGGGTTTTGTGGTGGACAGCAGCCCGCAAAAACCTAAGGAACGCACCAGCAAACTTATAGCAGGCGCTACGGGCACGTTTACAGGCATAATAGTGGGCGGAACTTTTACCAATTTAGGCACTACCGACCTGCAAGTGTATCAGGGTAAATCAACTTCAGGCACACCAACCACCGTTAACCCCGGTGAAAAGCTTGGAATGATTAAGGGTTACAGTAATATTACCGTAGTCAACACATCTTCGCTTAATACAGGCATATTTAAAGTGCTGGCAGCGCGTTAAACACGCAATTGATTGATTATTTTAAACAAAAAAGCCATTCCTTTAATCAAAAGAATGGCTTTTTTAAGTACTTCTATCGTTCCCTTAATCAAAAGAATCGGTTTTTTAAACAATTATATCGTTCCCTTAATCAAAATTTTAACAATCTTAATCAAAACACAGCCTGCTTTAATCAAAAGAACCGCTCTTTTCTACAAATTTATTTGAGGTAAGTTATATGCTGCTCTGTTTCGGTTGCCATTTTACAAAGCCGGCCTTAAAACAATAACCAGCGGGCAAAAAAATAGCCGGTAAAAAACCGGCTATTAAAACTTCTTATGGTTAAATGCTTAGTATTTAAAGCCAAGCCCTCCGCGTTTGCCTTCAGCTATTTTAAATTCCTTGAGGTCTTCCATGGTCATGGTGTCGAGCATTTCTTTGGTGCGCTGGTCTTTAGGCATAGAGGCCAAACGCAGGTTCTGATTTTGAACAGCATCTACAATCAGCTTGCGAATTTCGCGCGCGTTACCAAAGTTCTTTTCTCGGTATTCGTAAATAGAGGTAATATACTTTTGTAAGTATTCATAACCCTCATCATCCAGTCGAAGACCTTCGGTTTTCAAAAGCGCAATGGCAATGCGGAAAAGTTCGTTCTCGTTATAATCGCTAAACATAAACGTGCGGTCGAAGCGCGAGCGTATACCCGGGTTTGATTCCAGGAAACGGTTCATAGGGTCGGTGTATCCCGCCACAATCACCGCAAATTCTCCGCGGTTATCTTCCATGCGTTTCAACAAAGTTTCAATCGCTTCTCTTCCAAAATCGTTCGATTCGCCAAGCGCATACGCTTCATCAATAAATAAAACTCCGCCTTTAGCTTCCTTGATACGCTCATCGGTTTTAATAGCTGTTTGCCCAACAAAACCAGCCACCAAACCCTGCTTATCTAACTCCACCATGTGTCCGCGCTCAAGCAAGCCGAGGGCTTTAAATATTTTACCCATAATGCGCGCCACAGTTGTTTTTCCTGTGCCCGGATTTCCTAAGAAAACCGTGTGCAGCGAGAATTTATTCAACACATCTTTGCCAATATCGTGGTAAAAACGCACAAGTTTTACCAACTCGTTTACTTCATTCTTAATGTTTGAAATACCCACGAGCGCATTCAATTCATCCATGGCACTCGCCAATAAACGCTCGTTGATGTTGATATTAAATTTGCGTTTGCCGCGTTGTTTAAATACAAGTTCCACATCTTCCTTTTCAACGGTAGAAAGTGCATTGCCATCTAATTCGCGAAGGTCGGCACGTTTCATTAAACGCAAACCCAGATTCATTTTCGCTTCGTCAATTATAGAGATAGCGTAACGCGCATTACCAAAACTTTTATCGCGGTTGCGGAAACCTTCCATCAATTGTTCGTTAAGAAAACTGTTTGCCTCTTCGGTTAAATGCACATTTTTTGTGGCGGTGTATTTAACAGCAATATCGTGCAGTTCATCGGGCAAATAATCTTCGAAATGAAAATAGTTAGCAAAGCGCGAGCGCATGCCCGGATTTGATTTCAGGAATATTTCCATTTCGTGCGGATAGCCCGCCACCATAATGGCGAGGTCTTTTGAACCGTCACTCATTTCTTTAATCAAAACTTCGATTGCTTCCTTACCAAAATCTTTTGAATCATCGGCTTCGCGGGCAAGTGCATACGCTTCATCAATAAACAGAATGCCGCCTTTGGCTTCTTCAATTGCCTTCTTCACCTTAGGAGCCGTTTGCCCAATGTATTCACCTATTAATTGCGAGCGGTCAACTTCTTTCACATGTCCTTTGCTCAGCAAGCCCATTGATTTGTAAATCTGCCCGAGCAATTTCACCACCGTTGTTTTTCCCGTTCCCGGATTACCCGTAAACACCGAATGCAAATTGATTCTTTCCGAATCCTGAAAACCTCTTTCCTGACGAAGCTTTAAAAAGTTGAGGTAATCAATGTGATTCTTCACTTCTTTTTTCAATTCTTCCAAACCAATTAACTCATCAAGTTTCTTTACGTTTGATTCAAGCGATTCATCAGCCGATGCAATAGGTTCCGAAACCGCAGTAGCCACGTTGCCCGCCAATCTCGATATTTCCACTTCGCCTTCTTCATCGTCTTCACCCGTGTCCAGATGCACCACGGCAATTACCGTATCCATAAAAATTACTTCGAGGCGGTAGTGATTGTCCTTCCACGTTCCCGGAATATCATTTCCCCATCCTTCGTTGAAGGTGATAATTTCATTTTCTTTTCCTGCTTCAACTTTTCGGAAACGTTCAATACGTGCTTTGAGCAAGCCCGATGCATTATACCAGTTGAAATATATTTCGCAGTTCCACTCGGCAGCAATTTTGTTTTTAAACTTCAGTTCAATATACAAATACTGCGTATCGTTTCGGCTGATAACTTTGAGGTAGCTTTTGTTCTCATCGTTCACGGCATTGTAATCGCCTGTATAAAAACGCAGCGATTCAATATCGAAAAACGGATTTACTTCGGTGCTTACTTTGCCCACATCTTCTACATAAAAACGCTTGGTGCCTATAAGTTCGCCATCAATGTATGCTTCCCAACTGTATTCGCCTTTGTTCCAAAACGCAGCGGGCGTAGCCATGCCCCAACCCTTGTTGATATAAACCACGTTTTCATCTAAACGAATCTTTCTTTTCTCATCCTGACTCGAAAGTTCTTTTTTCTTGCCATCAATATGGCTGAACGCCTTTAGGTTAACCGTAGTTTCCCAATCCTGCTCATCAAACATTTTATTGTAGAAAGCAATTTCGGCACTTATATAAGTGGTTTCGGCACGGTCAAACACCGTGCGGTATTCGCGGGTGCGGTTTGCCAACCATTCATCGCTGGCAAATACACGAAGCGTTTTGAATTTATAATTTTTGTAAGCCATGTTTAGCGGTTTTCAGTTTGTTTAAGTATTGAAAACAGTGCCATAATTTGCACCACTCTGTTATTAGACGTGGCAAAATAGAAATCTCATAAGTGTATAAACGTAAAAATATTCACATTG
>CANJRM010000092.1 GCA_947476645.1 Bacteroidota bacterium | reverse complement strand
TGGAGGAATGATGATTGGAACAGATTCTCACACCGTGAATGCAGGTGGACTTGGAATGGTTGCGATTGGCGTAGGTGGTGCTGATGCTTGCGATGTAATGGCAGGTTTGGCTTGGGAATTAAAACAACCGAAACTGATTGGTGTAAAGCTGACAGGAAAACTAAACGGATGGGCTTCGCCTAAAGATGTGATTTTGAAAGTAGCAGGTATCCTAACTGTAAAAGGTGGAACCGGAGCAATCGTAGAATATTTTGGCGAAGGCGCAGTGAACATGAGCTGCACCGGTAAAGGAACTATCTGCAACATGGGTGCGGAGATTGGTGCTACTACTTCTACTTTTGGATATGACGAAAGCATGAGTCGCTATTTAAGTGCCACCGGTCGTGCTGATGTGGCTGCTGCTGCCGATGCAGTGAAAGAACACTTAACCGGTGATGCTGATGTTTATGCAAACCCTGATAAATATTTCGACCAGGTTATTGAAATTGATTTGACCACGTTAGAGCCATATATCAACGGTCCTTTCACTCCGGATTTAGCTACGCCAATTTCTAAAATGAAAGAAGCCGCAGCGGCTAACAACTGGCCAACTAAAGTAAGTGTTGGTTTAATTGGTTCTTGCACCAACTCTTCTTATGAAGATATTTCTCGTGCAGTTTCTTTAGCTAAACAAGTGGCTGAAAAGAATTTGAAAGCAAAAGCTGAGTTCAGCATTACTCCGGGTTCAGAACAAATTCGCTTTACAATTGAGCGCGATGGATTTATTGAAACCTTAAATAAAATAGGTGCAACGGTTTATGCTAATGCCTGCGGACCTTGCATTGGTATGTGGGCGCGTCATGGTGCCGATAAGCAAGAGCGCAATACGATTGTTCATTCGTTCAACCGTAACTTTGCAAAACGTCAGGATGGTAACCCGAACACTTTAGCATTTGTTGCTTCTCCTGAATTGACTACTGCTCTTGCTATTGCCGGTGATTTAACTTTCAATCCGCTTACCGATACTTTAACTAACGAAAAAGGCGAGCAGGTAAAACTCGATGCACCAACCGGTGACGAATTACCTACAAGAGGTTTTGCCGTGGAAGATGCAGGTTTTGTTGCACCGTTTGAAGATGGTAGCGGAGTAGAAGTGAAAGTTTCTCCAACATCTGACCGCTTGCAATTACTCGCTCCGTTTGCAGCTTGGGAAGGAACAGATTTGAAAGGATTAAAACTTCTCATCAAAGCAAAAGGCAAGTGCACCACTGACCATATTTCTATGGCAGGTCCATGGTTGAAATACCGCGGACACTTAGATAACATCAGCAACAATATGTTGATTGGCGCTACTAACTTCTGCAACGAAAAAACAAATTCGGTGAAGAACCAATTAACCGGTGAGTATGGCGAAGTTCCTGCCGTGCAACGCGCTTACAAAGCAGCAGGCATTGGTTCAATTGTAGTAGGTGATGAAAACTACGGTGAAGGTTCTTCAAGAGAACATGCAGCTATGGAGCCGCGTTTCTTGGGTGTTCGTGCAGTACTTGTAAAATCTTTCGCGCGTATTCACGAAACTAACTTGAAGAAACAAGGTATGCTTGGTTTGACTTTCGTGAATAAAGATGACTACAACAAAATTCAGGAAGACGATGCTATCGATATTCTTGGATTGACATCTTTTGCCCCGGGCAAAAACTTGACGCTTCAATTAAATCATGCTGATGGTTCTGTTGAATCTTTTGAAGTAGCACATACTTATAATGAACAACAAGTGGAGTGGTTTAAAGCCGGTGCTGCGTTGAATATTATAAGAGCAGCGATAGGGAAATAGACCCCTCTAAATCTCCTTAAAGGGGAGACTTTAACAGCCAATACAAAGTACAAAGCGCGAAGAAATCTCTTCGCGCTTTTTTATTTCTGTAAATTGCTACACTAAACATTTAGCTAAACATGAAATCATCATTCATTAAAGTCAACAACATCCAACTGCACTATGTAGAACAAGGCAGTGGCGAATTAGTCATACTGCTGCACGGCTTTCCTGAGTTTTGGTATGGATGGAGAAATCAAATTCCTGTTCTTGGGAAAAAATATCGCGTTGTTGCGCCTGATATGCGCGGCTATAATCTAAGCGACAAACCATCCAATGTTTCGGACTGTAACATGAACTTGCTTGCAAAAGACATTGCTGAATTGATAAAAGCGTTGGGTGAAGACAAGGCAATTGTTGTAGGTCACGATTGGGGAGCAGCGGTGGCTTGGGCAGTTGCTGCTTTGCATCCAGAAATGGTAAAAAAGTTAGCTATTCTGAACGTGCCGCATCCAAGCGAAATGAAACGTGCTTTGATGAATTTCAATTTTTCGCAGTTAAAGAAGAGCTGGTATATTTTCTTCTTTCAATTGCCTTTTCTTCCCGAAAGAGTTGTTGGCACCGAAAGATTTTTCAGACGAACGTTTGAAGGCATGAGCATGAATAAAAATGCTTTCAATGAAGAAGATGTAAAGAAATATGTGGAGGCGTATCAACAACCCGGAACGGTCAAAGCCACTATTGCTTATTACCGCGCTGCATTCAGAGAAGTTTTTTCATCCAAACCAAAAGTGCGTTACCCGAAAATTAAAGCCCCCGTTTTAATGCTATGGGGAGACCACGACAAAGCCCTTGGAAAAGAATTGACTTACAACACGAAAAATTATTGCGAAAATGGTTGTGAAATTATTTACGACTCAACGTGCGGTCATTTCATTCAGCACGACAACCCTGAATTAGTTAACCGAAGTTTGCTTCACTTCTTCTCTTCTTAGCGAAGGAATTTCGCGCGGAGGCAGATACACGTAATCCAAATCAACCGAGAATTTCTCCGGAAACTTGGCGGTAATATTTTTGTAGAAATCCATTATCTCGCGCATGTCCTTATCCATATCGCCACTCGGATAAATTATTTTACCAACTCCCGCTTCTTTCCTTTTGTAATCCAAATAGCCAAGTGCAATAGGCACTCCTGCTCCAACAGCGGTATGATAAAACCCTGTTTTCCATTTGGTGCGCAAGGCACGCGTTCCTTCAGGCGTAACCATCACCGACAACCCTTTGTTCGTAGCAAACAAATCAATCATCGCCTCGGTCATACTCTTTCTTTCCTGTCCTTCCTTCTTCGGGCTTCTGTCAATTCCAATAGCGCCAAGCGGTCCAAAAATTAAATTGAAAGGAAAACGCATCCAATCGTTTTTTACCGTGTAACGAACCGGAATATTCATTAAATAGAAAGCGGCACGAGCAAAAATCAAATCCCAATTACTGGTGTGCGGAGCGGCAATCATTACGCTGCGCTCATAGCCGCCACCAACCTGGTCGTTAAACGTCCAGCCAAAGATTTTGAAAATAAGTTTCGAGATAAATTTGCCCATGGGATTGCGAATATAGACTTCTAATTAACTTTTGTCAAGGAAAAACTTGTGAAATACAGGAAACTAGGAATGAGAACTATAGAAGAAAATAGTAGCAGGAGCATTTTTCCCAACCGACCGTTTGGTAAATTAAAAACCCTTTTTAGTTTTGTTGTCCGAATTCGGAACACACATGCCTAAACAAAAGGTTGACGAGCAGATTATCATTATTGAAGCGCTGAAACTTTTCAGAAAGCAAAGCTATTTCAATACCTCGATGAGCGAGATAGCCGATGCCTGCGGTTTGCAGAAAGGTTCGCTCTATCACTACTTCCCAAGTAAGGAAGATTTGATGCGCAAAGTCATTAAGAATGTGCACGAGTTTTTCAAGACTAATGTGTTCAGCCATGCTTACGATAAAAGCATTCCACCACAAAAAAGATTAGAACGTCTTTTCTTATCAGCCGAAAAAGTTTTTCTCAATGAAGAAAAGGGAAATCTGCTCGGAAACATGGGCGTAGAAACCGCTTTGATGGCCCCGGAGTTTAATACACTGGTTCAACGATTCTTCCTCGATTTCTTTCATGCAGTAAAAACAATTTATCTCGACAAATATTCTGAGGCAGTAGCCACCGAATTGGCCGAGAGAAGCGTAGCGGAAATAGAAGGCAGTTTAATGTTCAGCCGTGTTTTTAATGAACCGAATTATTTGCGCAATACGACTAAGCGCATTTTAAATCGTTTAGAGAAAAACGGAGAAGCAAACGGAAAGGCAAATGGGAAAGCAGTTGGGAAGAAGGTAGTTCAAAAGGCAAAAAAATAATTCTTACCAAACGGTTGGTAGATTTAAAATGAAGTTATAATTTCGAATCCCTTTAGATAAAAAGAAACAAAATCAATAATAATGGAAGCAGCAGCTACAGAAAAGAAAGCGGTAAGTGTAATTCCCGCAGGAGCAAGAAAAATTAAAACCGTTGCCGTATTGGGTGCCGGTGTAATGGGTTCGCGTATTGCATTGCACTATGCCAATATCGGTTTAAAAGTTACACTACTCGATATTGTAACACCGGGACTAAGTGAGGAAGACGCAAAAAAACCTGCGCTTAGAAACAAAAAAGTAAATGACGAATTAGCTTTTGCTATGAAAAGCAATCCCAATCCTTCGTATGATAAGGCATTTGCTTCGCGTATCACCACCGGAAACTTTGACGATAATCTTTCATGGATTAAAAATGCTGACTGGATTATTGAGGTAGTTGTAGAGCGTCTCGACATCAAGAAACAGGTGTTTGAGAAGGTAGAGAAATATCGCAAGCCGGGAACGCTGATTACTTCGAATACTTCCGGTATTCCCATTCATTTAATGGCAGAAGGGAGAAGCGATGATTTCCGCGCGCACTTCTGCGGTACACACTATTTCAACCCTCCGCGTTACCTGCGTTTGCTCGAAATTATTCCAACTGCGGAAACGGATAAAGAAGTAATTGACTTCTTAATGCACTATGGAGATTTGTTCCTTGGCAAGCAAACGGTATTATGTAAAGACACTCCCGCTTTCATTGCGAACCGCGTAGGTGTTTTCAGTATTGCAGCAGTTATCAAGTTGATGCAGGAAATGGATTTCACGATTGATGAAGTAGATGCACTCACCGGAACCTTAATCGGCAAACCGAAGTCCGCAACTTTCAGAACAACCGATGTGGTTGGTTTGGATACGATGATAAAGGTAATGACCGGTGCACATGATAATTTGCCAAACGATGAATACCGTGATGTGTTGGGTGTGCCTGAGTGGATTAAGCAAATGGAAACCAATAAATGGATTGGCGATAAAACCGGCCAGGGATTTTTCAAGAAAACAAAAGATGCTACGGGAAAAAAATCATTTGCCACGCTCGATTGGAAAACGATGGAATACAAGCCATCGGCAAAAACAAAATCAGCAACCACTGAATTGAAGAGCATTGAAGATTTGAGAAAGCGTTTGGTGGCTATTTCAAAACAAACCGACAAACACGGAGAGTTTTTGCGCAAACTGACTTACTATGTTTCTTCTTATGTAAGCAATCGTATTCCGGAAATCAGTGATGAGCTTTATCGCATTGATGATGCTATGCAAGCCGGTTTTGGCTGGGAGATTGGACCATTTGCACAATGGGATGCCATTGGTGTTGAGGCTTCAACTAAAGCAATGAAAGAAGCGGGCTTTAAAGTAAACGCATGGGTAGATGAAATGTTGGCGGCAGGTTTCAAAACTTTCTACAAAGTTGAAAATGGCGCGAAGAAATATTATGATGTAGCGAGCAAGAGTTACAAAGTTATTCCGGGAACAGAGTCATTTATCATTCTTGAAAACTACAAAGACCAGAAGCCTGTTTGGAAAAATGCTTTTGCAAGGGTGGATGATATTGGTGATGGTGTGTTGAACGTTTCATGGAACACAAAAATGAATGCGCTCGGTGGTGAAGTTCTCGAAGCCATCAATAAAGGAATTGATATTGCCGAAGCGCAAAGCTGGAAGGGAGTTGTGTTGGGTCACGATTATCCAAACTTCAGTGCCGGTGCAAACCTGGCGATGATATTCATGTTCGCTCTCGAGCAGGAATACGATGAATTGGATTTTGCTGTTCGCGCATTTCAGGCTTCTACCATGCGTTGCCGCTATTCTTCTATTCCCGTTGTTGCCGCTCCGCATGGAATGACACTCGGTGGTGGTTGCGAATTTACGATGCACAGTGATGCTGCGGTAGCAAGTGCAGAAACTTATATCGGTTTGGTAGAAGTAGGGGTGGGTTTAATTCCTGGTGGTGGAGGAACTAAAGAAATGGCTCTTCGCGCCAGCGATGCTTATTATGCAGGCGATGCACAAATTCCTCAATTAGCGGAACGTTTCACTGCAATTGCTACCGCAAAAGTTGCAACCTCTGCGCATGAAGGTTTTGCTCTTGGTGTTTTAGACAAAAAGAAAGATGTGATTGTGTTGAACCAAACACGTCAATTGGCCGAAGCGAAAGAAAAAGTGTTGGAACTTTACAATAATGGCTATGTGCAAAAACCGCAACGCGATGATATTACTGTATTAGGTAAAGCTGGTTTAAGTGCGCTTTATGCAGGGGCGGCTTCGTTCAGAGTTGGTGCTTATGCTAGCGAACACGATTTCAAAATTGCACAGAAAATTGCTTGGGTATTATGCGGTGGCGATTTATCTACCGAAACAAAAGTAACCGAACAATATTTGTTAGATTTAGAGAGAGAAGCGTTCTTATCGCTATGCGGTGAGAAGAAAACACTCGAAAGAATTCAAAGCATTTTAACGAGCGGAAAACCATTGAGAAACTAATTCAAACTATTTAAATCAAAATATCATGTCACAAGAAGCATATATCATAGCCGGTTCAAGAACCGCGATTGGAAAAGCAAAGAGAGGTGGATTTCGTTTCACTACTCCCGTTGATTTAGCGTATTACGCTATTAAAGATTTAATGAAAAAAGTTCCGCAGCTTGACCCAAGCCGTGTGGATGATTTAATTGTGGGCAACGCAGTGCCTGAAGCAGAACAAGGATTGCAGATGGCGCGTTGGGTAGCCGTTCGTGCTTTGCCTGTTGAAGTGCCGGGTGTTTCCATCAACCGTTATTGCGGTAGTGGTATTGAAAGTATCGCTATGGCCACTGCAAAAATTAAAGCGGGCATGGCAGATGTAATTATTGCGGGTGGAACGGAAAGCATGTCGCTTGTTCCAACCGTTGGTTACAAGACTGTTCCTAATTATGAAATAGCGAAAGACCATCCCGAATATTATATAGGCATGGGATTGACTGCGGAAAATGTAGCTGTGAAATATGGCATCACCCGCGAACAAGCCGATGAGTTTTCGGTAAACAGTCATAAAAAAGCAATTGCTGCTTTGGAAGCAGGGAAATTCAAGGATGATATCGTCCCGGTGGAATTGGAGGAAACCTATTTCGAAGATGGCAAGAAGAAAACCCGCAAATTCACCATATCACAGGATGAAGGCCCACGTGGTGATACATCTATGGAAGGTTTAGCAAAATTGAAACCTGCGTTCAAACTTGGTGGACAGGTAACAGCAGGAAATTCTTCTCAAACTTCTGATGCAGCTGCATTCGTTTTAGTTGTTAGCGAAAGAGTGGTGAAAGAATTAAATCTTCAACCTATCGCACGCTTGGTTACAGCAGCATCTGTGGGTGTTGACCCAACGTTAATGGGCATCGGTCCGGTGAATGCAATTCCAAAAGCGTTGAAACAAGCCGGTTTAAAACTAAGCGATATTGATTTGATTGAATTGAACGAAGCGTTTGCCGCTCAATCATTAGCTGTAATCCAGGAAGCAAAATTGAATACCGATATCATCAACGTAAATGGTGGTGCGGTTGCTTTAGGCCATCCACTGGGTGCATCCGGAACCTATCTTTTCCAAAAGCTGAATGGCGAAATGCAACGCAGAAAAAGCAAGTATGGTATGGTGAGTGCCTGCATTGGAGGCGGCCAGGGAATTGCAGGGATTTTCGAGCGTCTTTAATTTCTTAATTCTTTATACTAACTATTTAATACTATAAAAATGAGCGCAACAACTGAAACCAAAACCATCCTTAAAGGAGGAGAATTTTTAATCAAGGAAACTCCGTTTGCCGATGTATTTATTAAAGATGAAATTAGCGAAGAGCAGCAAATGTTTGTTCAGACTGCTGCTGACTTCATCACTAATCGTGTTTTACCGCACACAAAAGAATTGGACAAACAGAAAGAAGGTTTGATGGTAGAGTTGCTCAACGAATCTGCCGAACTCGGATTGCTTGGCGCTTCGGTTCCCGAAGAGTATGGCGGCATGGGTGTTGATTTCAATACTGATTCTGTTATCAATGAAGAAATTGGTAAGGGACATTCGTTCACTGCTGGATTTGCTGCGCATACCGGTATCGGCACTCTTCCTATTTTATACTATGGAACTGCGGAGCAGAAACAAAAATATTTGCCGGGTCTTGCTAACGGAACTATTAAGGCGGCTTACTGCTTAACCGAACCAGGTTCGGGAAGCGATGCTCTTGGAGCTAAATCAAAGGCGGTACTTTCAGAAGATGGCAAGTATTACATCTTGAACGGGCAAAAAATGTGGATTACCAATAGCGGGTTCGCAGATATTTTGACGGTGTTTGCTAAGATTGACGGAGATAAGTTCACCGGGTTTATTGTAGATGCAAAAGCAGAAGGTGTTTCGATGGGAAGCGAAGAGGATAAGCTCGGTATCAAGGGTTCTTCTACCCGTCAGGTATTTTTCAATAACGTAAAAGTGCCTGTAGAGAATTTGTTGGGTGAAATCGGCAAAGGACACAAGATAGCATTCAATGTATTGAACATTGGTCGTTACAAATTGGCGGTTCTTACTTTAGGTGGTTCCAAGAAGACAGCGACCACGGCTATTAAATATGCCAACGAAAGAATTCAGTTCAATGTGCCTATCGCTTCTTTTGGAGCTATCAAACATAAGTTGGCGGAAATGGCAATTCGCTGCTATGCGAATGATTGTGCTACTTACAGAACTTCCGGTTTGATTGAGGATATGATTAACAATCTGGCAGCTAAAGGAACGGATAAGGTAATGGCGAAATTGATTGCGGCTGAAGAGTATGCTATCGAGTGCGCTATTGTAAAAGTGTTCGGCTCGGAGGTGTTGGACTTTGTGGTGGATGAAGCGGTTCAGGTATTTGGTGGCACCGGCTTCAGCGAAGAATATCCGGTAGCCCGTGCTTATCGCGATTCACGTATCAATAGAATTTTCGAAGGAACCAATGAAATCAACCGTTTGCTGGCAACAGGAATGTTGGTGAAGAAAGCACTGAAGGGTGAATTGGATTTGTTCTCTCATGCAATGGCGGTTCAAAAAGAATTGATGAGTGTGCCTGATTTCAGCAGTGGCGATTCAGAAGATTTTTTCGCGGCAGAAAAGAAAGCATTGAATAATGCCAAGAAAGCTATCCTGATGACTGCAGGCGCAGCCGTTCAGAAATTCACCAACAAGTTCGACAAGGAACAAGAAGTTATCATGAACATTTCTGACATGTTGATTGAACTATTCGTTTGCGAATCGGTTTTATTAAGAACAGAAAAACTGATGAGCATTCGTGGTGAAGCAGCTACCTCATTGCATGTAGATATGGCGCGCACTTATATTTCTGATGCTTTGGAAAGAATTAATCTTTCAGGCAAACATGCAATTGCATCGTTTAACGATGGCGATACACTTCGTATTATGTTGATGGGACTCAAGAGATTCACGAAGTATGATGCATACAACACTATTGCTGCACGCAGAAGAGTAGCTGATAAGTTAATCGAAGAAAACCAATACTGTTTCTAAAAAATAAATCAAAAAATCATGTCGACAGCTACAACCAACAAAACAACGCTTAAAGGCGGAGAATTTATTATCAAGGAATCGCAATGGCAGGATGTTTACATTCCTGAACAAATTGACGAAGAGCAAACGGCTATGCGCGAAATGACAAAGGAATTTGTGCGCAAAGAAATTGACCCGCGTTTGGAAGAACTCGATAAAGACCCTATGAAAGGTGTTGAGTTGGTGAACAAAGCAGGGGAACTTGGTTTGCTTGGCTTACACATTCCTGAAGAATATGGTGGACTCGGAAAAGACCTTACCTCTTTTTCTTATGTAACGGAAATTCTTGGTTGGGGTCATGGTGTTTCTGTGGCTATTGGTGCGCACACAGGAATTGGAACTTGCCCTATTATTTACTACGGAACAGATGCGCAGCGTGCAAAGTATCTTCCGAAATTAGCAACGGGAGAATTGAAAGCTGCTTACTGTTTAACTGAACCATGGAGCGGAAGTGATGCGCTTGGTGCAAAAACAAAAGCCGTGCTCACCGATGACAAAAAATACTATGTGCTCAACGGACAAAAAATGTGGATTACCAACGCAGGTTTTGCCGATGTATTTATTGTGTTTGCCAAGATTGATGGAGACGATAAAAAGTTTACAGGATTTATTGTTGAGCGCGGATACGAAGGATTGAGTGTGGGCGCAGAAGAGAAAAAGATGGGTATCAAATCATCTTCTACACGTCAGGTGTTTTTCAATAACGTAAAAGTTCCGGTTGAAAATTTATTGGGCGAAGAAGGGAAGGGACACAAAATTGCGTTTCAGATTTTGAATATCGGTCGTTACAAATTGTGCAACGGAGTGTTGGGCGGAAGCAAACGCGCGTTGGCTGTAGCCGTTAAATATTCTAACGAGCGTCAGCAATTCAAAACAAATATTTCTCAGTTCGGTGCTATCAAACATAAGTTAGGTGAAATGGCAATTCGCACCTGGATGGCTGAATCTGCTTCTTACCGTGTGTGCGATCTAATTAACCAGAAAGAACATGAATTGAAAGCAGCAGGCAAGTCAATGACTGAATATTTAACAGGTGGTGCTGAAGAATATCAAATTGAATGTGCGTTGTTGAAAGTTTTGGGAAGTGAGGTGCTTGACTTTGTTGTTGACGAAGCGTTACAAATACATGGCGGTTACGGATTCAGCGAAGAATATCCAATGGCGCGCTCTTATCGCGACAGCCGTATCAACAGAATTTTTGAAGGCACAAACGAAATCAATCGTATGCTTTCAATTGATGCGTTGTTGAAGTTTGCTATGAAAGGCAAATTAGATTTAATGACTCCGGGTATGGCTATTCAAAAAGAATTGATGAGCGTGCCTGATTTTTCTTCACCAGATGCTGATGATGTTTTTGGTACAGAAAAGAAAGCATTGAAAAATGCCAAGAAGGCGTTCATACTTGTTGCCGGTGGTGCGGTTCAAAAATTAATGATGGGTCTTGAAAAAGAACAGGAAATTTTAATGCACGCTTCTGATATGCTGATTGATATTCTGGCTATGGAAAGCGGAATGCTTCGCGCAGAAAAATTAGTGAATCTGCACGGACAGGAAGCATCACAAATTTATGTGGACATGGTGAAGTGCTTCTTCTTTGATGCCATGGATAGAATCAACGTTGCGGGTAAATCTGCGCTTGTTGCTTTTGCAGTAGGCGATGAACTTCGAATTATGTTGATGGGCTTAAAACGTTTCACTAAATATGAAACACTCAACACCAAAAATGTTCGCAGAGCAGTAGCTGATAAATTGATTGCAGAAAACGGATATTGTTTTTGGGATTAAATGAAGCCCCATAAACACAAGGCAAATACCAAAGGTCATTCAAATTTTGAATGACCTTTTTTTCTAAGCTAAAATAGGTTGAGCTTGTTCGCTTACTCTTTGTTGATAGTTCTAACTCTAACCTATATTCGTAGCCTTATTTTTGAAATGAACACTTCACAGATTTTAAACTTACTTACGACCAACCGCGAGTATCTGTAACGCAACAGCGATTTTGCGCTCAACGATTTGCAGCATTTGCAACAGGAGTATGCGGCACATCCGGAAGAAGAAGTGCAATTGAGTTTGGGATTGAACTGCAGCTTAGCCGAAATTCATTTCCACTCGCAGTATCAAAAAGCCATACAGAATTCGTTGAACATCATTGAACAATTTAAAGGGAGCAAGCATATAGCTTTGCTTGAACGCCACTACTGGATAGTGGGGAATTGCTATGCGCACACGGGTGAGCACACCCAGGCAGAACATTTTTTGCTGCGTGCGTTGAAAATGCTGGAGGATATTTTCCCAATTCCATATGGGCAAAAAACAAATGTGCTGTATTCGCTTTCTATTAACAATCATTTACGCAGAGGCGATGCCGCGCTTTCTATTGCTTACCTACAGCAGATTTTAGAAATGCCTGAAACCGAGTCGGTACCTGTGCGCAAAGCAGGTTGCCTAAGCTGCATGGGTAATATTTATATGATGGACGAGAAGTATGAAGAAGCGCTAAAGTATTTTGAACCGGCCCTGCATATTTATGAAGCGGATTATGATTTGTCGAACATAGCAGGTTGTTACAGTAATATAGGTGCCTGTTATTTAAAGTTGCAAAATTTTGAGCAGGCAGAAATTTTTTTGAACAAAGCTTTGGAACTTCAAATAAAAGCCGGCTCCCCTGAAAACCTTGCTATTTCGTATTTCAACCTTGCTGAGTTTAATAAAGAAACAAAACAGCTACCTCAAGCGCATGATACGATTCTTAAGAGCCGTGAAATTTTAGTGCGCGTGAATAATCAATCTGCTTTAAAACAGGCGGATGAACTTTTGCAGAAAATAAATGAACTGATGAGCGAATCAGTTTCTAACTAAGTTTTTCTTCAGCGTATAGGCAGTAAAATCTCTTCCGTCAGGATACCAGCCGGGTGGCATGTAGAGTAATTTCAATTTATTTTTCCAGCCTTCAGTTTGTTTCAAATCATTACGTAAATCGAGCCATGCGTGAGTTTGCACCTGCACAAAACTATCGGTGTCAATTTTTTTCATGATACCGTAAACAGGTTTCTCGTTATACTCTTCATAAGTGCCAAACATTCTGTCCCAAATAGAAAGTATTTCAGAATAGTTGCGGTCTAAGTATTGAATGTTTGTTCCATGATGCACACGGTGCACATCTGGCGTAATAAAAATTTTGTTGAGCCAAGGATGATAACCAACAAACGATTCATGCACGTGTTCTAGCACTCCCCACACTCGCGAGAAAGTTCGTACTGC
>CANJRM010000091.1 GCA_947476645.1 Bacteroidota bacterium | reverse complement strand
GCTTGTAATTCGAAAATGGAAATCAGTTTTCCGTTTTTAGCAATGTGGTCAAGCAGCGAAGCAATTTGCTGTGCGTTGAGCAAAGGCAAATCATCGAGTGTACTCGCATCGGCTGTGTTTAAATTAATCGGATGCTCTTTGAACTGTTCGAGTTCTTCAATAGATGCATCGTAATCAAATGTTTCGCTCTCGGTTTGTTGCGCGTTGTTTTCAATAACATCCTGAATATCGTTACCATCAGTTTGCTGAACAGGCGGTTTAGTTTGAACCTGTGAAAACAGATTCAATAACGACAACAAAAAAAACGCGACAACAAAAATGCGTTTCACTTTTTCTGTTTCTTGGTAAACGAATAAATGAGTGCCAATTGCGGAGTAAAACCAAGCACTGCATGATAAGAAGATGCGAGGTCAATGTTCAACCCTTTCACATTCACACCAAAACCAAACGATGCGCTGAACGGAGTTGTTTGTGCGCCCGCACGAATGTGAAAGTATTTGATGGGACGATATTCAATGCCTCCTTTGAAACGCGGCTTGTAGTGAATGTCCTGTTCGTATTCTGCTGCCAACAAAACTTTTGGCGATGGCTCATAACCCACTCCGAATTTGATAACGGTAGGCAAGCGGTCGTTAAAAATTTTGTCAACCTTATAAGGAATAGGATTGTAGATGTGTGCGCCCAAAGTAAGCACCTTCCAGGGTTTGTATTGAAAGCCGAGTTCGAGCGTGTAGAAATTTTTACTGCCGTTTTCGAAAATCATCATACGCAAAAAATCAAACTGTAAACCGATAGAAAATTTCTCCCCGAATTTGCGCGCATAAGCCAGACCTATTTTTGTTTCGTTGTAGTATTTGTAGCCGTAATAATTTGCACTCAACCCAAAGGTTCCGATTTTGTTATTCACCGGAATTACCACTGCTCCATTAAAATTATTGATAGCCGCATTCAAAAATTTTCGGTCAGTGTAAATGCCCACCGAATAATTATTCATAAACGCAATGCCCGCCTGATTGGTAGTGGTTGAAAAAACATCAGCGTTTGTAATAGAGGCATCGCCCATAGCAGCACAACGAGCACCGGCAGAAAAATTATCGCCACTTGCATGGCTGAATTGAAAAACTAAAAGCGATAAATAAAGGATTAGAAGTTTCTTCATTGGTTCTAAAGTAAACTCTTTTTGTAAAAAGCAATTGACTGCAAGTTGATAAAAGTAGGATGTCACCCTGAGCTTGTCGAAGGGTTTAAAGGCAAGATGCTTCGACAGGGTCAGCATGACATAATATTATTTACTGTCTTCCCAATCGGCAGTTCGCTTAGCTACAGACTGAGCAAACTTTTTCATTTCTTCTACAGCATAAGGATTGCCCGTTGCTTTTGCATAGGACTCTGTCATGGAAAGCAGTGTTTGAAAATAATGCGAATGCATTTCGTCAGTTGTCATGTCGTTCGTCCACAAATCAATTTTGAGTGTTTGGTTTTGTACCATATCCCAAATAGAAATCATAATGCTTTTGCAATCGCGCAGTTCATTATTTTTTGAATCTGTCGCCATCCATTTAATATCAAGCGGAACATTTTTTTCGTCCAAACCTATTTTGAATCGTATCTCCGATTGCTTTACCACTTTACTCATGTTTTTGTGTTTATGTGTTGAATTATTTTTTGTCTTTCCAGTCTTTTGCTAAATCAATTATTTCATCCTGAATGCTGCGCGTCATATCTGCTTCATACCAGGCATGAATGGCGCGAACACTTTCGCGGTAATCGAAATCCGGATTTTTCATTTTCTCCAAAACTTCCTGATGTAAAATATTCGGTCGAGGTCCCCATGTGCCCAATTCTTTGCCGTCACTTTTGCGAATACAAATGAGTTTCGGAATTGAATCGCTTCCTGCAGTTTGGTAGTGCTTTATAATTTCGGGATTGGTATCGCGCAGTAAAATTTTAAAATCAATTTTATCACTCGCGGAAGCAATCATGTAAAGTGCAGGCGTTCCCCAACTTGCATCGCCACACCAGGGCTCGGTCAATACTACCCAAGTCCATTCTTCTTTCAATTCACTCAACAGGTTATACAGCTTTTGATTAAGCACAATGTTTTGCAACACTTTGTTCATACGCTCTAAATTTGAACGCGTGTAACGAAAAGTATTATCGGGTAAATATTTTCCGGCACGTGGAATCTTTTCTTCCACAATATCTTTTGTGAGTTGCAGGTAATCATCGAACGATAACGCCTGTTGAAGTATAGTAGAAGAAATTGCCTGACTCATGAGCGCACGAAAAAAGGAAAGTTTCGGTAAACAGCGCGTAAATTTAGTGGGAGAACACTGTGACGGTAAAATGATTTTGTTCCATGCGGTTTACCTCCTTTTTTTACATTCGCTTCTCAAATTTTTAAAAATGAAAAGAGAAGACATAGAAAAACTTTTAGGCGAAGAAAAAGCGAACTACTTGCTCAATCATCAATCGAAAACAATTTCGAAAGACCAGCTCCATCTGCCCAACAAAAAATTTATTGATACCATCTGGAAAGATTCGAATCGCAATATTCAAACGCTTCGCAACCTTTCGCTTATTGCTGAACATGGCCGTCTGGGTGGAACAGGTTATGTTTCTATTCTTCCTGTTGACCAGGGTATTGAGCACAGTGCGGGCGCATCATTTGCACCAAACGTTCCGATGTTTGACCCGGAAAACATTGTGAAACTGGCAATTGAAGGAGGCTGCAATGCAGTGGCAACTACGTATGGTGTGTTAGGAAATGTAGCCAGAAAATACGCGCACAAAATTCCGTTTATTGTAAAAGTCAATCACAACGAATTTTTGAGTTACCCGAATTCTTACGACCAAATTATGTTCGGCACTATTCGCGATGCATGGAATATGGGTGCAGCCGCAGTAGGTGCTACTATTTATTTCGGTAGCGAAGAATCGAAACGCCAGATTGTGGAAGTGGCAAAGGCATTTGAATATGCGCATGAATTAGGAATGGCAACTGTTCTTTGGTGCTACGCACGCAATGCTGCATTCAAAACTCCTGAAAAAGATTACCACGTTTCGGCAGATTTAACGGGACAGGCAAATCATTTGGGTGTAACTATTCAAGCGGACATTATAAAACAAAAACTTCCTGAAAACAATGGCGGATACAACGCGCTTAATTTCGGTAAGACACATAAAAAAGTTTATTCAGAATTAACCACTGACCACCCAATTGATTTGTGTCGTTACCAGGTAGCGAACTGTTATATGGGCAGAGTTGGATTGATAAACTCTGGCGGTGCATCAAGTGGTGCAACTGATTTAGCTGAAGCAGTAGCAACGGCTATCATCAACAAACGCGCTGGAGGAATGGGATTGATTTCCGGTCGCAAAGCATTTCAAAGACCATTGAAAGAAGGTGTGGCTTTGTTGAATTCAATTCAGGATGTTTATCTTTCGAAGGAAGTAACGATTGCGTAATTCTTTTAAACACGAAGTATGAGTGACGAGAAAGTTCCCTGGTGGAAACGGTTTCGAAAAGGTGTTCAGACTTCGACAGAAGAGAAAAAAGAAACACCCGAAGGAGTTTGGTATAAATGCCCGAACTGCAAAGCCACTGTGCTTGTTACTAAGTTGAAAGACAATTTGCACGTTTGCCCCGAGTGCAATTACCACGAAAAAATTGATGCCGAAGATTATCTCAATATCATTTTGGGTTGCGGCAAATACAATGAACTTTTTGACGATTTAGTTCCGAAAGATTTTTTGCAGTTTGTTGATTTGAAACCTTATCAGCAACGCATTGAAGATACGATGGAAACTACAGGATTGCGCGAAGCCATTCGTGTGGTAGAAGGAAAATGCGAGGAAGAAAAGTTAGTAGTCGCTGCAATGGACTTTCGTTTCATTGGGGGCTCGATGGGTTCTGTGATGGGAGAGAAAATTGCGCGTGCTATTGATTATTGTTTAGAGCACAAAACTCCTCTGCTTGTTATTTCAAAATCGGGCGGAGCAAGAATGCAGGAGAGTGCATTTTCATTGATGCAAATGGCCAAGACGGCAGCTAAGTTGAATCAATTGGCTGATGCAAAAATTCCATACATCAGTTTGCTCACAAATCCCACAACCGGTGGAGTTACCGCTTCTTTTGCCATGTTGGGTGATTTAAATATTGCAGAGCCGGGCGCATTGATAGGTTTTGCAGGACCAAGGGTAATTGAGGAAACCGTTAAGAAGAAACTACCAGAAGGTTTTCAAACTTCGGAGTTTCAATTAGAAAATGGCTTTCTTGATTTTATCGTGGAACGAAAAAATCTCAAAGAGAAAATACAATCCCTTCTTGTTTTGCTCGCTAATTGAATCTTACAATTTCACCAACTCCACAGAAGCAATTTTTTCTCCTGCCTTTAGTTTCATCATATAAATTCCTGACGCTACATTGAGTTGGATTTCAGATTTGAAATTTTTGATATCAGCTTTGTAAATCAATCTGCCTCCTGCATCAAAGATTTCACAAACAGCATTCATCCACTCTTTGCTAATTTCTAAATGCCAGTTTCCTTTTTGCAATGGATTTGGATACACGCTTATTTTTCCTTCGCTCAATAATTCATTAATACCTGTTCCGTTCATGTAAGTTGGATTCGATAAAACGGTGCAACCGTTAGTGTCAGTTACAGCTACCGTATAGTTACCGTTCTGGTTTGCTACATAAACATTTGAAGTTGCTCCGGGAATTGCACTGCCATTCAGATACCATTGATATGTAACAGCATTGAAAGCGGTAAGTGTATCACCATTCACGCTTATAGAAACCGGAGGAAGCGGATATACATTTATAGCAAGGTGATTGGAAGAAGCTGTGCATCCATTGGCATCTGTTACGGTTACATAATAATTACCTGCGTTGTGCGCAATAATACATTGTGTGGTGGCGCCTGTGTTCCATAGATATGATGTGTAAGTTGCGCCTAAACAAATTTGCGAACTGTCACCTGCACACATGATCGGTGTGCCAGTTGAAATACTTGCTGAACCTGCTCCACCTGTTTGCGAAATAGTAACAGCTGCTGTGGCAGTATTACTATTTACATCGGTTATAGTAACGGTGTACGGACCAGCACAAAGTGAATTTGCAGTTTGAGTTGTTTGCCCGTTGCTCCACAAATAAGAAAAAGGAGCAGTTCCATTAACAGGAGTTGCAATTGCAGTACCGTTGCATTGACCACAGTTTGCATTGGTAGAAGTGGCATTGGCCAACATGGTGAGATAGCAAATCTGTTTTATCTGCGTGCAAGCCGACATGTTTAATGCAACAGCAAAGTTGTGACCGCTCGCTAACACATCACCGTTTCTGCTGATAGAAATATCATAAACAGCTTCGGGTGTTGCAGCGGTAGTAATCAAATTTAAATCAGCATCGTATTTCAATACCTTGTCCTGAGCACCTACATAAACATTGCCGCAACTATCAATTGCCACACCGCTATTGTTATTTAGCGAGCCACTTGCAATAACTGCTGAATCAATAATTACCCCTGTATTAATATCGCGCTTATGCACGTTCACGCCATCGGTAGTATAAATGTAGTTTGAGGTAACCCGAATATTATTTTGCCCCTGACCTGTTCCTCCGTTGCTGTAAGGTAAATAGTAAGGGAAGGCATAGCCACTTCTTTTTCCAAACTGAACTGTCATAGCTGGCGAAACAGCACCAACAGTATCAAGCGTGAGATAATACATATTGCCGTTTGGCGCAGCGCACATGCTTCGTATTTCGTTGAACCCTATAGAACCAAAACCAAAAGTTGGGAATACCACATCAACCGAACTAATTACTGAACCATTGTTAATATTCATCTTGAACAAGGTGCCACGAAATGTGAAAGAGAAAGGAACATCCTTTGTTCCACCAACATACAACTCTGTTTGGTCGCAATTAAAATCAAGTGTCCAATACTCAATCGCATTTGCCGGTGCTCCAGGGGGGCTGTTTGTCCATTTAAACGCACCCGAAGAATCAATTTTAGTAAGCGCTGCTTCACTACCTCTGGTGATAAAGCAGTTCCCGTTACGATTAGTAGCTAAGGCGCCAAACCAATCGCCACCGGTCCATGAAGTGTTGTATGTCCATTGTATGGCACCTGTAGAATTGTATTTCACTAATCGGAAGGGAGAATCACCACCATATACGTACGCATTTCCGCTTGTATCTGTTTTAATATAGAAAGCACTGTTTGCACTTGGAAGTGTAGGAACGGTTGTCCATGGGTCAACGATTACAGTTTGTGTTTTGTCGTAATTGCCCAATGAAAATGAAATTGTTTTCCCGTTTTGAATAAAGTGCGATTCGATGGTAGCGTTATCTGCAAATTCGTAGAAAGTAATTGGCGCATGGTCAATAATATCTCCAAACAAAGTTTTGAAATGAATATTGCCCGATTCATCGGCACTTATTTTTGAAACCCCGCTGTATTTCATTTTCACCTGCGATATATCGGCACCGGGGTGAACAATCAATGAATATTTAATTCCTTCCTGTGCATGAAAAACATATTCGGCATCAATACCCGGGTAAATGTTTTTATATAAAAGCTTGCTGAATGCATTTACATGATTTACTCCTTTACCGTTTACTTCGTAACTGAAATAATCAGAAGCTTTTTCGAGCGGAATTATTTCAACGGAAGGATTTGAATTTTGCCAGGTCAGTTGAACTACATTGGTAGTGGTTTTTATTTCATGTTCTTCCTGCTCTCTGTTCTTCTCGGTTTTGTAACCATCTTCTTCTACGTGTTTACGTTCGTTCTTTTCGAAACGATAAACAAGTCCGCTCTTGGTAAAATAAATACAGCAGTGATTTCTCTCGCTGCCGAATAAAATTTCGGAACCTGCTTCTTTTACATGGTTATTGAACTGCGATTTGTTTTCGATGAAAACTTTGCGCGGTTCAAAATTGGTTTTCCAGGCTGTAGATGATGTTTGTGTAAACGCTACAAGCGAAAAAAGAAACAAAGATGAGCCGAGTAAATGTTTTTTCATGGCAAAGGGGTTTGGATTTTTTGCAGCCGAAAAGTAATTAAAAAAAGTGCTCGTTCATCCGAGCGCGTTGTTCTTCGTTTTAATCTCCGTATCATTGGGCTTCATTTATAATTTAAAAAGGCATGCTTCACTTCGGTAAATTCAATACACTTAAAATTTCAAGACGTTCGGAGAACGGATATTATTTGGCTGACCCGAATCCAAAGGGAGAAGAAGAAGTTGAAGAAGTTTTGCTTCCTAAAAAATTCATTACATCTGAAATGAAAGAAGGCAAGGAGGTGGAAGTGTTTGTTTACAAAGACTCGGAAGACAGACCTGTGGCAACTACTCAAAAGCCATTGGCGAAAGTTGGTGAAGCGGCTTATTTGTTGGTGAAAGAGGTGAGCGGCATTGGGGCTTTTCTCGATTGGGGTTTAGACAAAGATTTGTTTTTGCCTTTTCGTGAGCAGGCGCAGCATGTTGATGTAGATAAATATTACCTGGTCTTCGTTTATCTCGACAAAGCTTCAAAGCGAGTTGCGGCTACTACTAACCTCAACAAGTTTATCAAGAACCGCGATGTGGAATTGAAGCAAAACGATGAAGTTGATTTGCTGATTACTTATGAAAATGAAGTGGGCATTCGCGTTATCATTAACAACAGACACTGGGGTATTCTTTTCAAAAACGAAATATTTAAACCAATTGAGAAGGGAACGCACGTAACGGGGTACGTGAAGAAGATTCGCGAAGACGGAAAGATTGATGTGGCTTTGCAGCGCCAGGGAATAGCTGCCGCAAAAGATGTAACGCAAGTGTTGCTCGACAAACTGAAAGAACACAAGGGCTTTTTGCAACTCAGCGATATTTCTCCGCCCGAAGTTATTCATCAGGTTCTGGGCATAAGCAAAAAGAATTTCAAGAAAGCGGTGGGCATTTTATACAAGGAAGGCAAAATAGATTTGAAAGAAAATCTCATTCGCCTTATTCCTGACAAGACAAAAAAAACCGGCAACTAATATTCGGCTGCCGGTTTTGCTTTTGAGAAAAAATTCTTCTTATCTCATGGCTACATATTCTCCTAACTCATTCACGCTGCTGCTGAAACTGAATCCATTGTTTACGATGTAATAATTGTTCTGGTCAATGGTTTTAGGGTAAGCCAACTTTGCCATTTCGAGTTTGGTGCTTTCGAACCAAAACATATCCATTAAGTCGCGAACCTGTGCCGAGGTAAAGTAGTTGTAAGGCAAGGCCTGTTTGAAAATACTCAAGCGTGTGCTTTCGAAACCTGCATGGTCAATGGTTTGTTTCAACTGGTTGAACTCACTCATGCACATAGGTTGCGGTGTAACAGGAGCCGGAGGCACAACCGGTGTTTCATTGCACTGCGTGTATGATGTTTGTGTAACCTCATGAAGGTTCGGACGATGAGGGTAATAACAGATGATTGGTTTTGGATGACCAAACTGCGGTGTGTTGTTCAGCGCAATGATGTTGTCGAATTTAATCTTCTGCATATCGGGATAAACAGTTGCAAAGGCTTCTGCATTTCCGGCAAGAACCACATTTCCTCTAAAAGCGTTGTCCATAGTTTCATAACCCCATGAGCTGCCGATTCTGTAAACCTGCAAATAGTGTTGCCCTTGTGTGCTGTTGAATTTTGCAACAGTTCCTGTGCCGCCTGCCTGTTGTCCGTCAATAAAAACTTTGAATGCAGCACCATCGCTCAAGCGTAAATTAAGAATGGAGATGTTAGGTTGATAGGATTGAGCAAATGCAGTGAATGCTGCGAATCCTAAAAGTGCAAGCACCATTAATTTTTTGATTTGCGTTTGAATCTTCTTTTGAATCATTGATTCAAAGCCTGCTGTGTTGAGTGTAATCGTTTTCATAACCTGTTTCCTCCTTTTTGTTTTGGTGAAGAAATTATGCGTGTATGATTTCGAAAGTGGTGCCAAGGTTTAATAGTGAATAGTAAATAGTGAATGGTGAGTGGTTGAAACCCTTGTTTTCATTGGGGGATTGAGCGAATGCAAAAAAATGTAAAAGCAAAAAATCCCGATAGGGATTTAAAATGAATAGCCACCGATATAATCGGTGGAACAGGAAGTAAGGTAAACATAGCAACCGCGAAGCGGTTGAATATCCATTCAACTCTTTCAGAGTTGTAGCGCATATTCTTTTCTTCCTCCCGATTTTCATCGGGGGTTATTCAAGTTCAAGTCCTTCGGACTTTGTGTGGTTTTCAGAAATTACCTTCCATAATTTCTTGTATTTTCGGCATCCCGAAATCATGATTTCAAAATCTACCATACAAAAGATAAATGACGAAGCGCGTGTAGAAGACGTGGTGGGTGAATTTGTTACGCTTAAAAAGCGCGGGGCAAATCTGCTGGGGCTTTGTCCGTTTCACAATGAGAAAACGCCATCGTTTAATGTGAACCCTGCCCGCAACATTTACAAATGTTTCGGTTGCGGCAAGGCGGGTGGACCTATTCAGTTTTTGATAGACTACCAGCAGTTGAGTTATCCCGATGCGTTGAAGTATCTGGCTAAGAAATACAATATTGAAATTGAAGAGGACGAGCAAACCGATGAAGACAAACAGAAAGAGCAGGAAAAACACAACTTAGTCGAGAGTATTCATATAGCCAATGCAGCCGCGCAGAAGTTCTTTACCGATTACATGCTGCAAAACGAAAACGGCAAAATTGGTCTGGCATATTTTAAAGAGCGCGGTTTTCTGAATCATACGATTGAAAAATTTCAATTGGGTTTTGCACCCGAAGGTTACGATGTGTTTACGAAACACGCGTTGAAAGAGGGCTTTCAACTGGAAGTGCTCAAGAAAGCGGGACTCACTTCGCCAAAGGAAAACAGCACGATTGATTTTTTCCGCAACCGCGTCATGTTTCCTATTCATAACATGACGGGCAAGGTGGTGGGCTTTGGCGGGCGCATCATGATTAAGGATGAGAAAGCGCCTAAGTATGTCAACACACCCGAGAGCGAGGTTTACCTCAAGAGCAAAATTCTTTATGGCGGTTACTTTGCAAAAAATGAAATAAGAAAGAAAGACGAATGTCTTTTAGTGGAAGGTTATACCGATGTTATTTCGCTGCATCAGGCGGGTATGGAAAACTCGGTTTCGAGTTCGGGCACTTCGCTAACGGTTGACCAGATTCGTTTGATAAAAAGAATTACGCCAAACATCACCATGCTTTACGATGGCGATGCTGCGGGTATTAAAGCCGCGCTGCGCGGAACCGATTTAATTTTGGAAGAAGGCATGAATGTGCGTGTGGTGGTTTTGCCCGATGCCGAAGACCCCGATTCGTATGTGAAGAAGGTGGGCTCGGAAGCTTTCTCGCAGTTTATTCAGCGGAATCGCAAGGATGTTATTCTTTTTAAAGCATCGTTGTTTGCTGCTGAGGCCAAGCACGACCCGATTAAAAAGTCGGAACTGATTCGCGATATTGTAGAATCCATTGCCAAAATTCCCGACACGATTCACCGCTCGGTTTATGTGAAGGAGTGCAGCCAGCTTTTCGAAATTCAGGAGCAGATACTGATAACCGAAGTGAACAAGCTGCGCAGAAAAAAAGCGAACGACCAAAAGACTGCCGAAAACAGAGAAGCCGTTCAACCTAAAGACAGCAAGCAAGACCAACTGCCCGATTCGTTTCATCAGGAGCAGTATAATCAGGCAACCTCTAATCTTCATATTCTCGAAAAAGACATCATCCGCATTTTGATTGAATTCGGAAGCTGGAAAACCGGTGAAGAAGAAGATGCGGAAACGGTTGCCGCTTATGTGCTCAACGATTTAGACGGGCTCGAAATGGAAACCGACCGATACCGCATGATGTTTGATTTGGTGAAGCGCGAGTTTTTGAGCGGCAATGTGCATGAGGAAAAATTCTACACGGCTAATGAAGATGAAAAAGTGACTTCCATTGCCATTGAACTGTTGACCCAGCCTTATTCTTTGAGCGATAACTGGTGGCATAAATACAAGATAGTAGTGCCCGATAAGAAACTGATGTTTGTAAAAGATATTCAGAGCGCCTGCATACGGTTTAAGCAGTTTAAGAACATAGCCGAGCTCAAGAAGATTGAAGCTAAATTGAAAGAAGTAACAGACGAAACCGAACTGATTAAACTGATGAAGCTGCACAAGCTTTTTATAGAGCAGAAAAAAGAATTTGCCAAAACCGTGGGCAATGTGATTTACAGACCGACTACCTGATTGGCTGTGCTATGCGACTATTCCTCGTTTTTTAAGAAAGAAAATTAGGACAGCAATAATTACTCCTGCTGCTATTATCAGGTAACTTAAATAATTAGCCGAAGAGCCTCTTATAAAATAAGGCATGTTGTCCTTATCAATAAATTGAGCAAGCTTGTTTATTCTTTTATCGTCTTTTTCTTCGGGGTTGTCGTAATACACCGTTATTAAATCTCCTTTTTGCAGACTGTCGAGTTTTTCTAAAGCAGGAGTAAAATCACCGGGGTCTTTACCAACAAACACTTCAAATACTCTCGGGTAATTCGTCACCTCTATATACCTGAATTTTTCTTTGTCACGAAAGGGCAGCTCTTGAAAATTGTGATTGATGGAAATAATATTTCCTGTTTCACTTTCAAATTTCGTTTTCTCTTTTGTTTGCTGGAAAAGGAAAACAAGACCCATAATTATAATGAAGACAGCACTACTGATTGTTTCTATAAATATATGGGGAACTACTTTTCGCTTACTCATTACTTTCTTTTCTTCCAGTATTTAGGATGGCGTTTGTGGTGAGCAAGTGCCACTATCACTAATTCGCCCTTAATTATTTTGTAAACTATTTTGTAGGGGTAAACTTTAAGATTCGCTTTTCGCACCCTGCTATTTACCTTTTGAAAAAGAAGCGGATTCCGGCTTAATGAGTGGATAGCATCTTCTATATCTGCCAAAAGGTTTATGGCATTTTTGGAACTGATGTTTTTATACCAGTCAATGGCTTCCATTAAATCTGTTTCGAAACCATTGAGGTAACGAATTTTAAAATCCATACTTCTCTTTAATGCTTGCTCTCACCTGCTCCCAACTCTTGGCTGATTGCGGATCCCTTTTGTAATGCTCCAGTCTCTCCTCCACCATCTGAATTTCTTCTTTCGTAAACTCATCGTCATCTTCATACACATTTACATCTTCAACAAAGGCAAAAGAATTAAGCATTTCTGCCAACGGCTTTACATACTCATCATCTGTTACCGTAAAGGTTATCGTATTCATGGCTTTAATTTTTTACTAAAGTAAATGGAAATTCAATTACTGCAAAAACAAAAGCCCCTTTCGGAGCTCTCTGTTTTCTGTAATCTGATTTCTTAGTTTCGGTCTACCCGCACATTAAAACCTGCACCTCACTCAATGCACTTACCCCTGCGCTGTTACCTGCATAGAAATAGAAATAGTAATCAACGCCTTTGGTAAGGTCAATAAACTTCTTTTTGCGCGCTTTATTTACATCTATAATAAGCACAACCCCTTTTGGTGGAGCGGGAGGATTGGGGTTGCTGTTATCTGGCGCCACCACTAATTGACCATTGGCGTTCATTGTTAAACCGGCCGGCAGCGGCTGACCTGCCACACAAATGCAACCATAAAAAGTAGCTCCGGCTACTGCCGCGCATTCTGGCAGCAATTGAGTGGTTACCCCACGGGTTATTTTAATTACCGAAGGCACAGCCGGAGTTACCGCCTGGCTTTCGCCTTTTTTAGTTGGCACATAACCCGCCAGTTGAATCATATCATCATTTACTCCCGGCAATTCATCTACATAAACAGCGGTGGTGTCGAGCTGCGCTATTAAAGCAGTGCGGGCGGTTGAATAAGCACCCTTCTGGTCTTTACCCCCGTTTTTGTAGGCTTCATATTTTTCGTGATAGGTCTCAACTACTGCATCAAATGCAGTTTTAGTAGCTACAGGTGGCGAGGCAAAAGTGCCGGAGTTGCCGTAAATACCCGTGCTGATGCTGTGAGCAAAAGTTTCGAGCTCGTTAGGACCCGATTCGTGATAACTTAAACTGCAGTGCGATACAAAAGCTGTCATAATATTGGTTTTATGTGATTGAAAATGGTTTACAAATGCTTAAAAGTGTTCAGGTTCATCGGAGACTGTCTCAGGTCAACCGGAGAAGGTCTCGGGTTCACCTGAGCTTGTCTCAGCTCATCCTTCGACTGTCTCAGGTCATCCTTAGACTGTCTCAGGT
>CANJRM010000090.1 GCA_947476645.1 Bacteroidota bacterium | reverse complement strand
TGAATTAGGCGAAACCGCTATGAAAGCCAGCGATATTATTTACTACCTGCCTAAGGTGTTTAAATCGTTCGAGTAGTTATTCAAAACAAAACCCTCGCTTCCTTATATTCAAAAGCTCTTTGCTCATCAGTGTGCGGAGCGTGAAGGAATTGCATACTCTTGAAGAACTTGTAATACATCTGCCGAATAAAATCTTTCTTGCTCACTTTGCCTGCCTGCAATGCTTTGCCATGCCCAAACCAAATAGCGTGAATGGTTAGGAAAAATAAAAGGGCATACAAACCAATTGAGATTGCTTTGTTGTAAAATTTCTTCTGCTGAAAAATCATAAACATGCGCTCGTTCTGAAATTTGATATGGTGCGCTTCATCAATCAGAATATCGGTGCAAATTTCTTTTTGCAGCGGGCAGGAAGTAGCATCATGCAATGCCTGATAAAAAACCTGCGCGGCACTTTCTACTATGGTTACTGTAATTGTCCATAGTTCCATGCTGGTGTTTAGATAGCGTATCTTACGAAACAACGTATCGCCCCAATCTTTTCTGATTCGCTGTTCGCCCAGCAGGTCAATGTATTTGCCGAGGTTGTTGCCGTGTTTCTGTTCTTCTTTAATAAAGAGTTTTACTGCTTCGGGATAAACGGGGTCGTTAATGCGTGACGCATACTTGGTTGCCGCAGCCAACAAATGTTTGCCATCGCTGGTTTCGCCAAGCTGCCAGGCTTTGAGTGAGTACAGAATATTTTCTTTTTACAAATTCAGTAATGCGCGGTTGTTGGTTCCAGTCAACGCGTTGTTTGGTGATGTTGTGTTCAAAATGTTTTTTCCAGAAGAGAGAGGAGTGGAGCATGGCGTTTTGGTTTAGATGAAAATGCCAGCTAAACGGAAGCTCTTAAACGATATTATTTCGCGCGAACGGCTTTAACGGAGTTTTAACTTTTGGTTAAAATTAAAACCTCGGACAATAAATCTTCCTATTGAATTGTCTTTCCCAGCTGCCGACATACACAATAGAAATTTCAGGACCACCATTAGCGTGGCTTGCGCTTAAAAGTTTAGAAAGTGTGATATCATAATTCAACAAGAGCCGCATAGACTTAAAGCCATAACCTACTACAGGAGCGAGTGCATCTTTAGTGCGATAGTATGCGCCTATGTAAAAACTGTGCTGAGGATTAGATGTAAACTTGTTGATGCTTGAATAAGTAAACATAGTGCCTACTACAATTTCAGAAGCTGCCTTTTCGTAACCGTAATACCCATTGAATTGCAAATTCATTTGCTCATCAATCTTGTATTGAATGCCTGCATCTGCCTGATAACGAAAACCCAAACGCTCATCATTGTTGAAGAAAGTATGTTTAGGACGATTGATATGCAACATCGAAATTCCCAAATCAAGTTTAACCTGCTCATGCACCTGCCCGCCAAAGTGCAAACCTGCACTTACATCAAGCATTTGAAAACTTTCTCGTTGTACAGGTTCACTTGAACTGAGTGAAGTGTTGAAACCCATATCTTCCACCCATTGATTGTTGAAATAAAATTTTGAAAAATCAACAGAGCGCACTACATAACTCACTCCCGCACCAGCTGATAAAATGTACTTATGTTTCTTATCAAACGCCTGATGATAAGCAAAACTTCCACCGAAACGCTGATACTGCAAACTACCATCACCGGCAGCGTCATTCAGAAAATGAAAGCCCAAACCAAACCAACCTACTTTCAATTTCTTTTCACCAAACGATAAATCTACATAGGGAGATTCGGTATGATAAGTATAAATTTTACTGCTGATGGCAAAGGGCCACTGCGCTTTAAAATTAAAACCTATTCTGTAGTTGCCATTGAAATAACCTGTTTGCGCAGGATTAAGAATTAGCGGATTGGTGAAGAATTGAGTGAAGTGAATATCCTGAGAAGAGAGACTATAGATGTTAGACAATAGACAATAGACAAGAAAAAAACGAGTCGTTATTTTTCTCCCAGAAGTTGTAATGCATTTCGTAATTCTCTTCATATCTAAAATCTAACGTCTAATATCTCTCATCATCTTAGCAGAGTGATGTTTCCTTTCAAAAATTTATTGTCGCCATTTACCAGCAACGCGCTTACCGCGTAAGTGTAAACTTCCATTTCCTGTAGCATGCCTTTGTAAATTCCGTTCCATCCATCGCGTTGGTTGTGGCTTTCAAAAACTTTTTCTCCCCAGCGGTTGTAAATGCTGAAGTCGAGTTCTACGATTCCTTTTCCTTCCACATAAACCACATCGTTAATGCCATCTCCGTTCGGAGAGAATGCGTTCGGTACACCAATGAGTGAAGTGAAGGAGATGAAAATATTTTTGCACAATGTATCAATGCAATTGCCATTGGTGGCAGTTAAACAAACAACAACTCCGTAAACTGTTTCATAAGTATGAACAGGATTTTCTTCGTCAGTCAATGTTGTTCCGTCACCGAAATTCCAAAACAGATTAGTGTAATCGGTGCTGCTGTTATTAAACGTAATTGGTTTTTCGTAACCAATGGTATCGCCAATGGTATAGAAATTTGCAACGGGTTGTTCATGCACAATTACGTTGTGAGCGGCAGTGTCGCGCACGTTACAGGTGCTTGTATCGACACCAACCAACTGTACAAAATAATTTCCGGCAGAAGTGTAATCGTGTGCAGGTGAATATTGATTCGAAAAATTTCCATCAGCAAAGTTCCAGATGAATTGTGAAGTTGGATTACTGAGGTTGTTGAACAGAACAGTTGTTCCTAAACAAACGTCTGCGGTTGTAAAATCAACATTTAAATTAGGAAGAAGAGTAACGGTTTGTGAAACAGTATCAAGCGGATGGCAACGATTGGTATCCTGCACAATCAAAGTGACTGTGTAAGTATTCGGCAAATGATAAACATGATTTTCATTGAACTGCGATGAGAAAGTTGAATCACCAAAACTCCAAAAGTATTGTTGTGCGTTAGTGCTTTGATTGATTAAACTGATAACAAGATTAGAATCGCAATCGTTCAACACGTTTAACTGAAACGCAGCATGAACAGAATCGTTTATCACCGTTACCATTCCAAAAGCTGAATCTGCCTGAATGCAGGCATTGGTATCAATGCCGAGAAGTGTAACAGAAAAACTTCCGGTGTTGGTGTAAGTGTGCGAAACAGGATTTGTAGTAGAAGAATTTCCATCGCCAAAATACCAGGTATAATCGGTGGTCAATAAATTTGAAGTAGCAACAAAATTTGCAGTGAAAGGATAACAACCCGCAGTGTCATTAATGCTTAATGCGATTTGAACAGGTGATAAACTGATAGCAATTTGGGAAGTATCGAACTTGTGACACAGCACATCAAAATCTGTAATGAAATGTGTAATCGTAAATGTTCCACCTGCGCTGTAAGTATGCGATGCGCTATTTACATTGGTAAATTGAGTGCCGTCACCAAAATCCCATGTTTGTGCATCGGCATCTATATAAGTAGTCCATACATCAACCTGTACCGAATCACATCCGAAAAATGTACGGCTGAAATGAAAATCTGCATCAGCCGATGAATCAATGGTGATGATAACTGCAAACGCAGTATCAGTAAGATTGCACGAGTTGGCATCGAACACAATCAATTTCACGTTGAATGTATCTACTGTGGTAAACGTGTGCGAAGTTGTTCTTGCAGTGTCAGAAGTTCCGTCATCAAAATCCCAATAGTAAGTAGATCCGGCAATTTGTTGCGCGTCAAAATCAACCGTGAACGGAATGCAGCCGTAAGAATTATTGATGACGAAAGCGGCATTAATCAGCGGTGGAATTTTTATAGTGCTGGTGAAAGTATCTTCGAGATTGCACTTGGTTGTATCTGTAACAATTAAGGTTACCGTATAGTTTCCCGTTGATGGATATTGATGCACCACTGAATCGAGCGTGGAAGTAATGCCATCACCAAAATCCCAATGATAAAATGTAGTGGAATAATTGTGGGAAATAAAAACCACTTCATTGCTATCGCAATTCACAGTAGTGTTCGGTAAAAAATTTGCCACAAGTGAATCGTTGCGCACATACACTTCGAGGTAAGCGGTATCGGCAAGGTTGCAACTGTTAGAATCAACACCAACCAACATTACATTGTAAGTTCCAGTATCGGTATAAGTATAAACAGGATTTGAAAGAGTAGAAGTGGCGTTGTTGTCATCAAAATCCCAGAAAATATTTTGCGCCCCGTTAGTAGTACTTTGGAAATTTACGGTGAGCGGAACACAACCAGTAGCGCGCGGATGCGCATCTACCTGCACTTCAACCCCGCCTAAGTTGAAGGCAATTTTTAAACCTAGCAAATTGCAATTATGACTTTGGTTTTGTGGTGACCACACACCCGGTGTAGTAGGAGTGAAGGACGTTCCTCCGCATCCTGCGCAAATGGCTTGATACATCACCCCGCGTTTATCAAAGCGACTTGTCCCTCCATCTACGTGTTCAATTCCGTTACCACCGAAATAACTTCCGTAAAGTTGGGCCGTTGCATTTTTCTTCAACACGAAAAAATAAAAATCAGTTCCGTCAGTGTTTGTTTGTAAAGCATCAGGCGTGAGCGGCATGTTTAACCCGGGATTTAAAAAACCCGGACAGCAATTTCCGGAGTTAAAAACCTGACTGTTGTTCGTCCAACCCGCCACATAAACATTTTCGCAAGTGTCAACTAAGAATGCTGTAGGAGAAATATTCGGTTGACTTAATCCGTTTCCAAAAACAGTAGAATAGAAAACAGAACTCAGATTCGGATTTACTTTAGAAATGAATTGTCCGCTGTTAGGATTTGAATAGGTAGCATTGAAAACCGGATACGCACCCGTAGTTTGCCCCATGAAATACACATTCTGCACATCATCAAGTTTTACAAAATAAACCTGGTCTTCGCCCGCTGTGCCTATGTAGGTTGAGCTAAGCAATGCTGTTGCTGTAGAATTTATTTGTGCCAGAAAACCATCGGTAGCACCGCCCATGAAAGTCGTATGCAATGAACCAGCAGTTGTCGGAAAATCTGTGCTCATCGTTCCACCCGCTACATACAATGTTCCGCTGGGTCCAATGTCAAGCGAGTAGCACGCATCTTCTAAACTGCCTCCGATGTAAGTACCCCAAACCAATTGAGAGCAGTCGCTATTTAGTTTAAAAGCGCAACCATCCTGTGCTCCACCGAAAGTAGTTTGCAAAGCACCGCTTGTTGCGGGGAAATCAGAAGACATGGTACAACTCGCTACATAAATATTCAGCGCAGTGTCAATATTTATTTCACCGCGATTTTGGTCGCCATAATTTACTTTCAGTTTGCCGCTGGTAAATTCCTGACCTTCATAATTTATTCCATCTAAAGAAGAGCCACCGACAAAAGTGGAACCGATTAACGCAGTGCCCGTTGAGTTAAATTTGGTGACTACAATATCTGATTGACCATTAATAGTCGCATCGTAAGCATTTGCTGAAACAGGAAAATTAGCTGAGAAAGAAACTCCGTAAATAATCAGATTGTTTTGCGCATCAACTACGAGCGAGTTAGGTGTGTCGTTGTCATCTCCACCTAGGTAAGTTGAGTAAATAGCAGTTGTTCCATCAGCCGAAAATTTAGTGATGCCCATATCGCAGGCGTAACCAATTCCGTTTCCTTGACCAACATTTCCTGTGGTGGTGAGTCCCGAACCTGAGCCCCATGTCATTTGAAAAGCTCCGGGAGTAATTACATAATTTGAATCGAGGTCGGGATAATTACAATTGACATAACCGCCCACATACATATTGCCTTGATTATCGTAAGTAGCCGTGTAACCCCAGTTGTCGGCAGTTGAACCGGTGTAAGAAGAAAACACAAGTGTGGGGTCAATTACTAAATCGTTATTCGCATCATATCCGTTTGGAAAAGAAAATGAAACCATTTTTGTCAAACTGTTCAAATGATAATTGCATTTTACTTCCTGCAAAGTTCCATTGATAATTTGATAGGCAAACGGAGAAAGCTCTCTGAACTTTCCGATAGAAGTTTTGTAATGTAGTTCACCATCTTCAATTTTTAAATCGTCAACACCTTCATAATTCAATTGAATGTTTGCTGAAGAAAAATGAGCATGCACTAAGAATTCATACTTGAGTGCATCGCCACTGCCAAACATTTTTGCATCAATGCCGCTCCACAAATTGTTGTAGTTTATTTTTTTGAAGAGCCCGACTTTACTTGCCCAATGCGCCCGATTATTTCCTAAATAATAATTGCGATAGGTTTTTTCTCTTTCTTCTGAATTGATTTCAACGGCTGAACTGCTATTGACGAAATTGATATTGAAAAGATGCGCCTGCACGTTTGTATCCATACGAAAGTGATGCGCTTCATAAGCCGCTTCAGCATCATACATCATAAAACTGAGTTTGTTTTTCTCTGCCACCAGTTTGCCGCCATGCAAATCGGCTACGTATTTTGCAGCATTATTCCACTGACCTTTATTCTCTGTAAACTGCAAGGAACTCGGCACGCGGATGTTCTTCGATTTTTCTGCTTTCGAAAAACCAACAGAGCATAAAAGGACAAACCATAAGAAAGCGAAACGGATAACTGATTTCACTGTGTGCGTGTTGCGAATAAAGATAGAGAAAATTAGATGCGCGTTGGATGAAAGCAGAAAAAGAAGAGGAGTTTTCTTAATGCGCTATTCTGCAACGTTCGAAATCACCACTACAAATTCGCCTCTCGGTTCTTTTTTGGTAAAGTGCAAAATCAATTCATCGGCTGTGCCACGAACGGTTTCTTCAAACATTTTAGAGATTTCGCGACTGCACGAAATTTTCCTTTCAATGCCTATATGCAACTTCAACTCTTCCAACAATTTTAAAACGCGGAAAGGAGATTCGTAGAGCAAAATTGTTTTTTCAATAGCTGCAATTTCTTTCAGTTTAGTTTGTCTGCCTTTTTTGTGCGGAAGAAATCCTATGAACACAAATTCGTCGATAGCAAATCCTGAGTTGACTAGTGCAGGAACAAAAGCAGTAGCACCGGGTAAACATTCCACTTGAATATTTTCAGCAATGCAGGCGGCAATTAAAATATGGCCGGGGTCGGAGATGCCGGGCGTTCCACCATCGCTTACTAAAGCGATAGTAATTCCTGATTTTATTTTTTCGGTAACCGATTCAACGGTTTTGTATTCGTTGAATTTGTGGTAGGGGAGTAGTTGCTTTTTAATTTGGAAGTGGTCAAGTAGTTTTTTTGTTTGGCGTGTATCTTCTGCTAAAATCAAATCGGCCTCCTTCAGAATGCGCAACGCACGAAGCGTAATGTCTTCTAAATTTCCAACGGGTGTAGGAACAACAAATAGTTTAGACATTTCTCAAAGTCCCCTTTAGGGGATTTAGGGGTTATTCAGCTATTAACTCAAACTTAAATCCTTCCATGATAGGATTAGCGAGCAACTTCTTGCAGGCGTTTTCTACCTGAGTTTGTGCTTCTTCTTTGGTGTTTGCGCTCAACTTGATAGTGATGTGTTTGCCAATGCGCACATCATCTACACCATTGAAATTCATTTTCTGCAAACCGTGTGCAACGGCTTTGCCTTGCGGGTCGAGTAATTCTTTGAGAGGCATTACGTCAATTTCTGCTCTGTAATTCATTTCGAAATAATTTTTTGTGTAATTGAAACTAGTATGTAAAGAATAATAATAAGCGATACGGCTGCGAATTTAAAAGCCGCCAATAAACCAATGGAAAGAATTATAAACAGGTAACGCATTTCGTTCCCTTTTAAACCAAATGATTTGAATTTGAAACCGAACATGGGCAAGTCAACCAGCATTAAAACAGAAAGCGCAGCAATAGTGCTGTATAAAACTTTGCCGCTTAAAATATGATGAGCCAAACCAAAAGGATTGTGAAGTAATATCAGCAACAGACCTACCACAAAAATGGTAGCTCCCGGTGTGGCAAGTCCGTAAAAATTTTCTGATTGACGGGTATCTAAATTGAACTTAGCTAAACGCAAAGCAGCAAAAAGCGTAACGATAAATCCGGGAACAGAATACACATACATTCTGTTCAGCGAAAAAACGATATCGCTGGTTTCGTATTTCATAAACAATAAGTGAAACAAAATTGCACCCGGCACAAAACCAAAGCTCACTACATCAGCTAATGAATCTAACTGCTTGCCTATTTCGCTTGAGTTTTTGGTAAAACGTGCAGCAAAGCCATCGAGGAAATCAGCCACCAAAGAAATCAAAATGCAATACGGAACCCATTCGGTTTGATAACCGAACAGAAACACAATAGCTAAGCAACCTGCAAAGAGATTGACGAGCGTGAAGAGATTAGGGAGACTAAACAAGGAACTCAGTTTCATACAATCATTTTAATTCTTGCTGTTCATAATACTTTCAATCTCTTCAGCTTCAATTGGAATATTTGCCATCAGGTCAATTGGTTTGCCTTTTGTAACAAGAAGATTGTTCTCAATTCTTATTCCTAATTTTTCTTCGCGAATGTAAATGCCAGGCTCACATGTAAGCACAGCACCTGCTTTTAGTTTGTCGAAACGGTTACCTACATCGTGCACGTCTAAACCAAGAAAGTGTGCAGTGCCATGAGGGAAATACTTTTTATAAAGCGGATTGTCTTTATCCTGTTTCTTTACATCAGCAGCTTTGAGCAAGCGAAGTTTTATCAATTCGTCTTCCATTATTTTTCGCACTTCATTATTCAAATCGTTCAACACCATTCCCGCAGTCATTAATTGCGCAGCAGCACGATGCACGCGAAGCACCGCATTGTAAACAGATTTTTGTCGTGCTGTAAACTTGCCGCTCACAGGAACCGTGCGTGTTAGGTCCGCATTGTAGTTAGCATACTCAGCCGCGCAATCCATCAAAACCAATTCACCCGCCTTGCATTGCGCTTCGTTCGAAATATAATGCAACACACAAGCATTTTCACCAGTGGCAACAATTGGTTCATAAGCGTGACCTGTGCCACGGTTAATCATGTATTCGTGCGTAAGCTCTGCTTCAATTTCATATTCCCACACACCAGGTTTAATGAATTTCAATGTGCGCAAAAAACCTTTGTTGGTGATATCAATGGCCTTACCTAACAAGTCCACTTCATACTTCGATTTTGAAACGCGAAGGTTATGAAGAATAGGCGAACTGCGTTCGTATTTATGTAAAGGAAAATCGTTGAGGACTTTGCGCGCAAATTTTACTTCGGTGGCTTCGCCCATAGATATACTGCGGTCGTGTTCGTTGGTATTCAAATAAACATGCTCGGCATAGTGCATAAGCATGTTGAAGATACGCTCAAATGCATCGCTCCAAAATGCTTCTGCCACTCCTGAAATTTGCTTTGCTTCTTCAGTCGTGTGCTTCTTTCCTTCCCAGGTCATAATAAGTTCATTCGTTTTGCGCACGAACAACACTTCACGGTATTGTTCTTCCGGAGTATCGGGAAAGAGAATCAAATAAGTTTCTTCCTGGTCAATACCGCTCAGATAAAATAAATCAGGATTCTGACGCCACTTGTAAGAAGCATCGGCACTTCGGGTAATAATATCGTTGCTTACAAAAACAGCTAAAGAGTTTTTCTTCATCTGCTTCGTAAAATTCTTTCTGTTTTGTTTAAACAGCTCTGAGTTTATGACATCGTAACGCATAGAATATAGTTAAGAGGCGAATGTAGAAAAATAGAAAGATTTACTTTTTGTTACAGATTATTGCCAGATTTTTTACGTGCAAAAACAGCCTATGGAAACATTAATTTTTTCAAGTGGTCTTCGGCACGTTTAAACGAAGGGTCAATATTCAAGCAGTTTTGATAGAGAGCAATGGCTTCTTTCTTCTTGCCTAAATCTTCGGCACATAAACCCTGACTAAAATAAGCACCCGCGTAAGTAGGCAACACTTTAGTGGCAAGTTGGTAGTAGTGATACGCCTCTTGAACAGAATCCATTTGATAATAGCAGAAGCCCGCGCCCATATATGCCTCTACGTTTTTGTAGTTGAGGTCAATTACTTTTTTGAAGGTTTCCACGGCTTTTGAAAGTTGCTCTACGCTCTTCGCATCTTTGCCCGCATCGTAAAGCGCCACGCCTTCGTCTTTCAATAAATTAGCTTTTGCATAGAGCGCATCTTCGGGTTTGTCGCTTACTCTAATGGCGTTGTCAAAATATTTAGAGGCGTTTTTATCCTTGCGGTTTTTTAGCAGCAAACCAATTTGCACGTAAGCATTATAAAATTTAGGGTTGAGTTCTGTAGCGGTTTGAAAAGCAGAAAGAGCCTTGGTGGTGTCGCCAATTTCTTTGAAGATGGTTCCTTTGTAAAAATAGATGTCGGCATTTTGCGGATCTTTTTCTATAGCTACGTTAAGATAGTCGAGCGCAAGACCGTAATTGTGTTTTAAAGTAGTGTCAATATAAGCCAGTTCAGCCGCTTTCACATAGAAGGCGGTATTCATAGAATCGGTAGTGATGGCTTTGTTCATTAGTAAAATGCCGCGCTGTGGTTCGCCCGATTTTTTAAACAACTCAGCCGAATACAAATAAAACTCAGGACGAAGTGAATCGAGCATGAGCGCGAAATACATATCGGTAGCGGCACTTTTAAAATCATTGTTGGCTTCGTAAAGTTGCGCACGCTTGTAATACAAAAAAGGATTGATGGAATCTTTTTTGATTTCGGCCGTTAGCAAATCAAGGGCGGGAATTTTTACAGAATCGGTTTTTACTACATCGGCATTAGCCGAGTGGCATTGTTTGCACGAGTTGAAAAGAGAGAGAAACAACAATGCGAAAGCGAGATACAAAAAGTATTTTTTCATAACCGCGAATGTAAAAAAGGAAAAATTAGGCTGTCTTAGCAGCGGTGCTGATGTGCAGGTATTCCATTAGTTCTTCCAGCGCGCGTGCAGAATTTTTTTCGTTTCCGCCTTCGAGAATGCGCTTGTAGTTTGCCTGCAACTTACCAAGGTATTGGTCGCGGTTGCTCACCAACCATTGCGCTAAATAGTAGTAGCTGTGAATATTCAAATCGTTGGTTTCATACACTTCGGTTTTTGAAGTGGCTTTGTAGTAACGGGTGTAAGTGTGTGTGCATTTATCATATTGCTTCAAAGCAAAGTAACCCGACATAAGGCACAGGAAAATACTATCGATGCTGCCCGCCAGATTCATTTGCTGATATGAAGTCAGTAGAAATTCCAGTTGATTGATTCCTTTTTTGATGTTGTCGCCACCGAGTAAAATGAGCAACCCACCATAGAGCATTAGCACACTCATCATATCAACGCGGTAATATTTTTCCCACTGTTTATTATTCAGAATTTCTTCGCATTCCTTAATCAAATTTTTAAGGTCGGTGATTTCGCGTTCAATAATGCGCGGGTAATCTTTGCGCGATAAGTAGTAGTGATATTTTGAAATGTAGTGAGTGGCTTTAATGGCAATGACAAAAATCTTAGGAAGATTGAGATAGCTTTTCCAAAATTCCACTTCCTGATAATGGTCACTGAACTCGCGCAACTCTTTGCGGTATTCTTTATTTTCCAAATCGGCCGAAGCGGAATTGAGTTTGAGGAAATTGAAAGAACCGGAGATGTCGAACAGGAAAGGAAAAATAACGAAACTGTTATTGGCTAATTCTTTTTCAATGTCTTTGATAAGCGCCAGCACAGGAGCTTCTGAAAATTCGCTTGGGTCGAAATAGTAAGTGAGATACAGGATAGCATACTTGCTGTAAATGCGAACCGAAGGCGAAATGTGCTTATGAAAGGAAAGGAAAAAATCTTTTTTCTTTTTGATGTCCACCTTCTTGCCACTGAGCGAAAGATGAATGAGTTCGCGAAGCGTAGAGATGAGATTATTTAGCGCCATTTCAGTTTCGCAAACTTTAGCCAGAGTGCGGTCGAGTTTGATGCCGGTAGTAAAGTCCTTCATTAAAAACGCCTGCTGGCTTAAAAACTTCAAAGCGATAACCTGTGTTTGATAATCTTCAACGCGCTCCGAAGTGCTTAATAAAAAGTTTGCTACCTGATTGGCCTTTTCAAAATTTCCTTCGTTCACTGCCTGCTGAATCCATTGCACCGAAGGCAAAAGATAGCCCGGATAATTCCAAGCTAAGTAGTAAGATAACTTGATGGTGTGATAACTGAGCTGATTAAAACTTTTGCGTTGGTCTTCGGTGTAACCACCATAAATCTTTTTACAAAGCGCATCGGGACTATCGAAAGCTGGTAAACTTTTGCGAATGGCTTCGGTGAGTTTTAAAGGCAAGCCAGCATTGATGTTTCGCAAATGCGAAACGAACTTGGTGTAATGAAATTCATCGAGCAGAAATACAAATTTCTGTATGGAAAGAATTTCGGAAGGTTGCTGCTGCATATTTTCGCTATCAAAAGCGGGTAAATGTAAAGTTTAAAATGAAAATAAAATGGGTGTTCGCTTACTCAATACTGTTTGATATCTGTTTCAAGGCTTCCTCAATTGAATAAACAGGCAACTGACAGGTTTTGTTTTGGCAAACGTAAATCAGTGTTTCACCTTTGGCATATTTTCTTTCGAGCAATGGAACAGAAGTAAGGGAAACAGAACTTCCCACAAACAAACAATTCGGTAAAAAATGTTTGCTGAACTGCTTTCGAAGTTCATGTGCGTTCTCTCCTGCAATGGCAATTTGAAATGGTTCTTCAATAAACCAATCTGCCAGTATTGCCCAGTTAGCGTAGAACGATGGATGAGCAATAACGTTCTCGTGCATGTTGGCTAATGCGCGTTTTGCTTTCTCGATGTAATCGTTTTTGTCGAAGATTATTCCTAATTGAAACAACACTTTTGCCATAGAAGAATTAGAAGCAGGAATCACATTGTCGCTGGTTTCGGTTTTGCGCGCAATCAGTGGCGCATCGTTAATGGAAGTGTAAAAGAACAATCCTGTGTTAGCATTGAAAAAGTGTTGGATCACATAATCAGCAATATTTTTTGCAAACAGTAGCCATTGCTCATCGAAAGTAATTTCATACACTGCCAGCAATGCTTCACAAGTAAAACTGTAATCATCTAAAAAGCCGGAGATGGTTACTCTTCCGTTTTTAAAATTTCGGTTGATGCTAAAATCAGCTTGAATCATTTTAGTTTTCAGAAACTCAGCACACATCAATGCGCGAGTAAGAAATCTTTCTTCACCAAAAACTTTGTATGCATCGCAATATCCTTTTAGCATAAGCGCATTCCATGAAGTCAAAATTTTATCGTCCAATCCGGGACGAACGCGTTTCGACCTTTCACTTAGTAGCTTACGTTTCCACAC
>CANJRM010000089.1 GCA_947476645.1 Bacteroidota bacterium | reverse complement strand
CTGGAGTTTTTCATCCACCGAAATGTCTTTGCTTGCTGTTTTTGCTGCCATTATTATAAGTATTTAATCGGGTTTGTATTGACTGTTGAAATTCGGGCGGCAATGATAGGAAATTTTTCCAAAAGATGCTGTAACAGCAAATCTTTAGTAAACTGCTCACTTTCATAGTGCCCCACATCGGCAACCACTATCTTTCCGTCTGCATCAAAGAAATCGTGGTATTTGAAGTCTCCGGTAATGAAAATATCGGCTTTTGCCCCTATAGCATTGTTTAACAAAGACCTACCCGCCCCTCCGCAAACAGCCACACGGCTTATCTGCTTGCCAAGCAATTTGGTGTAGCGAATGGAATCAGTTTTGAGGTTTTTCTTCACCGATTTCAGGAAGGTCAGTTCATCCATTGGCTTCTTCAAATTGCCCACCATACCGCTGCCGACTTTTGAGTAATAATTGTCAAGCGAAACAATATCGTAAGCTACCTCTTCGTAAGGATGTGTTCTGAGCAAGGCGGTAATTACCTGCTGTTCGAGATGTGCGGGAAAAATGGTTTCGAATTTTATTTCATCGACTTTTTCCAGAACACCTTTCTTACCCAGAACCGGATTTGATTTTTCATTACCTTTGAAAGTGCCTGTGCCTTTTACATTGAAACTGGTTGCGCTGTAATTGCCGATGTAACCTGCTCCTGCTTCGAACACAGCTTTTGTAACAAGCTCATGATGGGCAACAGGAATAAACGTGTAAAGCTTTTTGAGCAATTGCTTTTTAGGAAGTAGAATTTCGCAATCTACTAGACCAAGCCGCTCACAGATTTTTGAGTTGACACCTTCCAACACATTATCGTAATTGGTGTGAATGGCATAGATAGCTATGTTGTTCTTAATTGTTTTTATAACCACCCGCTCCACATAGTTTTTGCCGTTGAGTTTTTTCAATCCGCCAAACACAATAGGATGATGCGCAATAATGAGCTGACATTTTTCTTTGATGGCTTCATCTACTACTTCTTCAATACAGTCGAGTGTGATAAGCACTTTTTTAACCGGTGCATTTTTATCGCCTACAATTAAGCCGCTGTTGTCGTAACTTTCCTGATAGGAGAGGGGCGCAATGGTTTCGAGGTAATCGGTGATGTCTTTAATCTTCATATTTTCGGATTTCAAAGTCAATAATATCAAGTCCTTTTCAAAAATACTCCTTTATCCCATCGCTCTTGTTTACGGCTTGGTCACTGCCATCCGGAATTTTTTGTTCGACAAAAAATATCTCGGCTCGGTGCGCTTCGATTTTCCGGTGATTGGAGTAGGCAATCTTTCTGTTGGCGGCACGGGTAAAAGCCCGCATGTAGAATATCTCATTTCGCTTTTGCAGTATTATTTTAAAGTGGCTACGCTTAGCCGCGGTTACGGAAGAACTTCACATGGTTATCTAGAAGCTGATGCAAATTCAACTGCTTTGCAAATTGGCGATGAGCCTTTTCAATTCAAAAAGAAATTTCCCGATACATTGGTAACTGTTTGTGAAGACAGAGTGCTTGCCGTTCCTAAAATTCTACAAGAGCATCCCGAAGCCGAAGTCTTGTTGCTCGATGATGCATTTCAGCACCGCAGCATTCGTGCGGGTTTATCGGTTTTGCTGACGGAATATTCGAATCGTTTTACACAAGATGAAGTGCTACCGGTGGGTTGGCTGCGTGAAGCGCGAAGCAATTATCACCGGGCGGATATTATCATCGTTACCAAATGTCCGCACAATATTTCGCTCGAAGAGCGTGCAAAAATTGTGGAGGAGATAAAACCTTTCCGCTATCAGAAAGTTTATTTCTCTGCGGTGCAGTATGCTGCGTTGTATTCGTTTTACGATGCGCAACAGAAGTTTGAATTGAATAAAGAAACCGATGTGCTGTTGGTTTGCGGCATTGCTAAACCTGATGGTTTGAAAAACTATTTAAAGCAGAAGGCAAAGAATCTTTACGTGCGAAGTTACCGCGACCATCACCGGTTTGAAAGTATCGACCTCGAGGCTATTCAGGAAACGTTCAACAACTTGGGGACAGGAAATAAAATAATGGTGACCACCGAAAAAGATGCCGCTCGCTTAGAACAATTCCGTGCATGGTTTTATGAAAACAAAATTCCTGTTTTTATTCAGCCAATAGCCATAGAGTTTTTGTTTGATGACAAAGAAAAATTTAACGCGGACATTTTTGCTTATGTGCAGCATTACAAAAACAAAGTTCAGCCCGAAGGTTGAACGAATCGCAAAAAATGTATTTTAGTCTCCTCAACATTCTACCACACACTAAAAACTTTGCATTATGGAAATTAAACGACTCTTCGATATTGTTACCGAGCAGGTAAGCAAGCAACCCGATGTGCAATCTATTTCGGGAAAAACAAACGGGCAATGGGTGCATTACACGTTTAAGCAGGTAAGCGACACAGCCAACCGCGTAAGCCAGTTGTTGTTGAATCTCGGTTTGAAGAAAGACGACAAGATTGCCATCATTGCGGCTAACTGCCCCGAATGGAATTTTGTTGACCTCGGCAGTCAGCAGATTGGTTTAATCAATGTGCCGATGTATCCGACCATTGCCGAGAAGGATTACGAATTTATTTTCAACGATGCCGGTATTCAATATGCTTTTGTTGGCGATGAAATTATTTACAACAAAGTGCGTCCGCTGCTTGGGCGTGTGCCAACGCTAAAAGGTGTTTATACTATTGCCAAAGTAAACGGAGCGCAGAGTTTCTGGGATTCTCTTCCGGCTTTAACGGCTGTGAATACTGCTGAAATTGAAAAGAAGAAAGCTGCCGTTACCGAAGATGATTTAGCTACTATTATTTACACCAGCGGCACTACCGGTAACCCGAAAGGAGTAATGCTCACGCACCTCAACATGGTGAGCAATATCAACAGCGTGAAACAGGTAACTCCTTTTGCCGAAGGCGTTAGCTCGCTTAGTTTTCTTCCGCTATGCCACAGCTTCGAGCGCATTGTGGTGTTCTCTTATCTCTCGATGGGCGTGCATGTGCACTATGCCGAAAACCTCGAAACCATTGGCGAAAACCTTAAAGAAGTTAAACCATATTGTTTCTCTACGGTTCCGCGACTGCTCGAAAAAGTGTATGAAAAAATTATGGAGAAGGGCAACGCGCTCGAGGGCTTCAAGAAAAAATTATTCTTCTGGAGTATTGATTTGGGCTCGCAATATAAATTAGCCGAGGACCAGGGCCTGTGGTATAATTTACGTTTAGGCATTGCGCGCAAACTGGTTTTCAGCAAATGGAGAGAAGCGCTCGGAGGCAATGTTGAATTTATTTGCACCGGTGCTGCCGCTATGCAGCCGCGCCTGATTAAACTGTTTACCGCTGCCGGTGTGCAGGTGATTGAAGGTTACGGCCTCACCGAAACTTCACCGGTGCTTTGCACCAACCGCATGGATGAAAAAGAACGCTGCATGGGTTCGGTGGGTATGCCTATTCCGGGGGTTACGATTAAGATTGCCGATGACGGAGAGATACTCGCCAAGGGGCCGAACATTATGAAGGGCTATTACAACCGTCCCGATTTAACGGCTGAGGTAATTGACAGCGAGGGCTGGTTCCACACCGGTGATATCGGTATTTGGGAAGAGCGTTTCGGCAATAAGTTCCTGAAAATTACCGACCGCAAAAAAGAACTCTTCAAAACTTCGGGCGGTAAATATGTGGCGCCTTCGCCTATTGAAAACAAAATGAAGGAGAGCCCTTACATTGAGCAGATAATGATTGTGGGCGATTCGAAAAAGTTTGTGAGCGCGCTCGTGGTGCCGAGTTTCCTCAATTTAAAAGACTGGGCAAAAGACAACGGAGTGGAAGCCGCCAGCCATCCACAGATAGTGGACAACAGCAAAATAAAAGCACTGCTAAATGCCGAAGTGGAACGCCTCAACAAGGACTTTGGCAAATGGGAGCAGATTAAAAAGTTCACTTTACTGACCGAAGAATGGACCGTAGATGCCGGTGAGCTGACGCCTACTATGAAGGTGAAACGCAAAGTGATTCTCGAAAAATATAATAAGCATGTAGAGGAAATGTATGCAGGGGAGCATCATGAGGTGGTGTAAGTTGATATAAGTTCCACTTCTTTAAGAAGTGGAACTTATAAATGATAGTGAGCATGAGGTGATGGGGTAGCTAATACAAGTTGATTATAGTCTTAGACTATTTTGAGTCATTCATTTTTTGAAGATACCTTGCTTGAATCTGAGAATTTGATGTGTCATTCTCCTTAAGGTATTTTGAATAAACTCCTGGATAATCTTTCAACACCTTTAGCATGTATTCGTTATCAACGGGATAAAGCATAGAGGTTCGAGTATCTATTACATATAGCTTCTTGTAAAAATGTCCTGTAGCTTGAGCTATTTCTGTGCCTATTGAACCACCCCAAGCTCCAGCTGTCTGAACTCCATCGGTAGCTTGATTTTTGTAGAACGCTAAAAATCTCCCCATTGTAATGATGGGGTTGTAAAAGGCTTGTAACTTTAAACGCTCTAAGTTTACATAGCATTTACCTCCTGTAGAGTAAATCCAGGCATCCATTTTTACAGCATCTTTTGAAACGCATCGGTCAAATGGTTTGAACATTACGTTGCCTCCTATACCATTCTCATAATCATAAGTAGATCTTAACTTTAAACTTAGATTGCATTTCAATGAGGGATGTCTAGATTTTATTTCATCCAAACTCATGTACAATCCACTTGGCAGCATATTTTCTGTAAGGGTTTCGTCATAAAAAATTTCAGTATCAATTGTCCTTGATTTGTTGCCGACAGAACCTTGCTCTGCTTTAATTTCTTGATTTAAACCGAGCACTTTCGCCTTAAGCGAAACGTATTCTTGGCTATCAATAAGACCTTTTGCAAGTAAATCCTTATAAAACTGAAGTTTAATAACCGTGGAGTCTGTTTGAGCTAAAGACACCTGACCCAAAAAGGCAGAAAAGATAAGGAAGAGAATTTTTTTCATAGAATGAATTTAGAAATATAGTTCAATCGTATTATTGTTTTGCGGTTGTTGGTGTTTTAGCTAAGCACCTCGCGATGCGTCACCAACAAGAAAACCCCACATTTCCCCTCAAAACTCACTACTTTCGGAGCTTACCGCCTAACTATCAGGCGTAAACACAAATCTTCATTCCCTGAAATGCTCTCTTGGTGACGAGAAATGCAGTCTTCGTACAATGAAACGCTCCCTTCGTACAATGAAATCGAATCTTCGTACAGGGAAACGCTCCCTTCGTACAGTGAAATCGAGTCTTCGTACAGTGAAACGCTCTCTTCGTACAATGAAATCAAATCTTCGTACAGTGAAACGCTCCCTTCGTACAAAGAAATCGAATCTTCGTACAACGAAACGCTCTCTTCGTACAGTGAAATCGAGCCTTCGTACAGTGAAACGCTCCCTTCGTACAATGAAATCGAATCTTCATACAGTGAAATGCTCTCTTGGTGACGAGAAATGCAGTCTTCGTGACTCCAAATGCTGCCTTAGTGACTTTTGTCCAATGGAGTTTTCGACCCGAGACTCTGCGAGATTCTTCTATCTCAAATTGTGTTTGAAACCATACGCCATTTAGCTTGTAAACATTTAGCCCCAAAAATTTTCCTCGAAAGTAGTTACAGCGGTCAGTAAACACAAAACCCTTAGCATTGGCTAAGGGTTTTGGTTTTATCAGGTTGGTAATTTCGTCTTAAGCGCTTTGCATCACCTTAGGTGCTGCGTCTAAAATTTCTTTTTCGGCTTTGGCGGCAAAACGTTCAAAGTTTTTATTGAAAGCCACGGCCAGTTCGTTGGCTTTGGCATCGTAAGCTTCTTTATTGCTCCAGGTATTGCGCGGGTTCAAAATTTCTGCCGGAACATTAGGACATGTTTTAGGCATAGCCACACCAAACACCGGATGTGTTTCAAATTCCACTTTATCCAAATCACCATTGAGAGCTTCGGTAATTAATGCGCGGGTATGAGGCAGACTCATCCGTTTGCCCGTTCCGTAAACACCACCGGTATAACCTGTGTTCAATAACCAAACGCGAATGTTGGAGTTGCGCAGTTTTTCTCCAAGCAACGAAGCATACTTGGTAGGATGCAACGGCAGAAATGGCGCACCAAAACAAGTGCTGAAAGTAGTTTGAGGTTCGGTTACTCCAGCTTCTGTTCCTGCAACTTTAGAGGTGAAACCCGAAAGGAAAAAATACATGGCTTGCCCCACCGTCAGTTTTGAAATCGGAGGCAGCACACCAAAGGCATCGTAGGTTAAGAAGAAAATATTTTTGGGTTCGCCACCTACCGATTTAGGAAGCGCGTTGTCAATATAATTAATAGGATAGCTAACGCGGGTGTTTTCGGTTTTTGCTTTGTAAGCAAAATCAACGGTATTGGTTCCTTCAATAAAACCGATGTTTTCGAGAATAGCACCCGGACGAATAGCGCGGTAAATATCGGGTTCTTTTTCAGCCGAAAGGTCAATTACTTTTGCATAGCAGCCGCCTTCGAAATTGAATACAGAATTTTTTGTCCAGCCATGTTCATCGTCACCAATCAGCGGACGGTTAGGGTCGGCACTCAAGGTTGTTTTTCCTGTTCCACTCAAGCCAAAGAACAGAGCCACATCGCCATCTTTACCGCTGTTAGCCGAGCAGTGCATAGCCAACACATTTTTTTCGTGCGGCAAAACATAATTCAACACGGTAAAAATTCCTTTCTTGATTTCGCCTGTGTAAGCCGAACCACCGATGATGGCAATTTTTTTCGTAAAATTTAAAATCGAAAAATTGTGTTGACGGACACCATCCAGCACACCATCGCATAATAAACCGGGTGCCTGCAAGACTAACCAATCGGGTTGAATGGAATTTAATTCTTCCGCCTCGGGGCGAAGGAACATGTTGTAAGCAAAAAGATTTGCCCAAGGGTATTCCGTAACCACACGCACATTCAAACGGTAAGCATCATCAGCACAAGCGTAGCAATCGCGCACGAAAATATCTTTGCCGGTGAAGTAGTTCGTTACCTTATTATAGAGTTTGTCAAAAACTTCGGACGAAACAGGGTTGTTGAAACCACCCCAGTCAACACTGTGTTCGGTATTCGAATCTTTTACAATGAATTTATCTTTTGGTGAACGTCCGGTGAATTCTCCGGTGTCAACGGCAAGAGCTCCGGTATCGCTGAGCACACCTTGTTTTCTGTTGAGCGTTTCTTCTACTAATTTTTCGGGCGAGAGATTCCAGTATTGAGTGCCTGTGTTTTTAATGCCTATTGATTCGAGATTTGCCTGGGGGTTCTTGGGACCTACAACATTCATGATTCGCCTGTTTAGTTCTTAAAATTTAGGAGCGCAAACCTAAATTATTCCATCTTAAAAAAAAGGAAATTATTTAGGTTCTCTATTTCCGTTGATAAGATAACTGACATAACAACACTACTGTTAGCCCTTCGGCAATTTCCGGGTGATGAGGTGCGTTGTCATGCTGAGCTTGACGAAGCAACATGAAGAAACTCAGCTTTACCCTTTGCCGATAAAATTTACTTTTACCTAAAATCCATTTACATGAAACACATGCTTCTTCTTCTGTTTTTAGCAACTATAATTTTTGCTGAAGCTGGAAATCTAACTTCCGCCCAACTCACCGGTACCTGGAAAATGAGTGACGTAAAAATTACCAAACACGGTAAAAGTGTTTTGCCAAAAGCCAAAACCGAATGTGAACTCTGCGACCTTTATATTGATAAAGTAGGCTTGGTCTTTAGCCCCGATGGCAAAGTAAACTATAGCAACTTCGGCAACTCGGGTGATGTGCAATTTCAGGTAAACGGAAACGTGGTTTCGCTTTATACCATAACCAATGGCACTCGCAACGCAGTTGATTTTTCTGCCGTCTTAAAAAATGAAACCCTTACGCTCACGCATATTTCTCCTGAATCTATTGAAACCTATACCCTCACTAAATAATTTCCTTTTATGAAGAAGTTCTACTTTTTAATTGCGCTGTTCTGTTGTAATACGCTCGTTTCATTTGCGCAAAATGTAAACCTGCAGGTAGTAGTTACCAAACTTGAGCGTACTGCTTATGTTGATTGCGGTCTCTGTGGCGACCCTGACCCAACCTGGAAAATTCAGGGAACACATAACGGTGTAGGTGCGCTTACTTACGGTCCTTATTGCTGGCATTACGACAATATGAATCCCACACTTTGGGATATTGCCGATTACAATATAATGAACATTGTAAACACAAATGCCACAACGTTCACGCTTGGATTCAACGATGCATTTGAAAAAAGCTGCAGTGCCAATTATTGCACGTATGAGCCGTATAATTTTTTTACTTGTTTCCCTTCCGTTAATGGTGACAGCAGAAGATGCCAGAACAACTCCCTTGTTATTTCAAACTTCAGAACCACCTCGCCTTGTCAATGGCATACACAAAACTCCGCTTACTGTGGCGATTATCGTTTCGAATATTCCTACTACTGGTCGTTCAATTATGCACCAACCCTAGTTACACAACCTGCCGCTAATACACTCTTGTGTATGGGCGATTCAACTACACTCACCGTTCTTGCAGCAACTGATGCAAACGGATGGAACACTGGTGTAAATTTTCAATGGCAAATATCAACAAGCACAGCTTGCCCCGGTAGCGGATGGATTGATATCATTGGAGCAACAGCGGCTTCGTTTACTCCTTCGCAAATTCCGGGAACAAGATTGTATCGCTGCAAAGTAACTTCTAACTGCACTACCGATTTTTCGAGTAACACCACAACTACAAACTGTTCTGTGGTTACTTACAATCCTATTGGCTCACCCGGTGATTTAGTGCCCGATATTGTTTCGGGTATTTGCGGTTCAACGGTGTTGCCCGGCTCGGTTCATCAATTAGGAATTCTTACACCACCAAATGCAGGAGCTGTGTTAGGTGCTACTGATTATGCATGGACAGCCGATGGTGGTTCTCCCTTAACTTTCAACGGACAAAATTTTACATGGACGGCACCAACCAATCCTGGTACTTACACCATCAACTTAACTTACATTGATAATTGTCCGCAGCCCGATGCGCAGGCAAATGCCTGTGTGGTGAATGTGGGTTCTGCCACTTGTGATTTTGCTTACGTGGCAACTTACGGTCAGGATTCTGTTTATCGTGGCGGGCCGGATAATCCATACAAAACATTGGAGTATGCTTTGACTCAACTCAACGGCAGAAAATATATGCGCGTGGCTACGGGTGTTTACAACGAAGTCAACCCTTTGCACCTGCAAAACAATTTAGTGATTGAAGGAGGATATAAAGTGAACGGAAATATTTGGTCGAAAAATAATTCTGATTCAACAACGATAATTGGAAATGGATTGGAGACAATTAGTGGCGATGTGGCACACCGCGTTTGTTTTATTTCTGATGCAAACACCAATTGGCGTTTGCAGGATTTAGTAATTAAAACAAACGATGTTTCATTTACTACCACCAACGGAAAAGGATTTTCGAATTACGCATTGCTTGCCTTGAATAATTCTTCGGGCTTCGAAATTGTTCGTTGCAAAATTACATCGGGTAACTCGGCTAAAGGAGTTGATGGCTCTACTCCCGGTGGTGCAGGTGGTGCAGGTGGTGCAGGAAGCGGAGGTGGTGGAGGCGGTGGAAGTAACACGGGTTGCAACGGAAGCGGAAGCAACGGAAGCGGAGGCAGCGCAGGAAATGGTGGTGCATCGGCAGGTAGTGCAGGTAGTGCATGTGGCGGAAGCGGTTGTAATATTTTTGGATGTAATGCAAGCGGATGCAACGCAGGAAGCGGAACAGGTGGAGGCAACGGAGCAGCTGGCGCAGGATATGCCGCAGGTGTTCGTCCTTTAACTCCGGCTGTGGCTTCACCCTATTATATTCCGGCAGGTCAATCGCCATCTGGCTCTAATGGTTTTGGCGGAGGCGGAGGCGGAGGCGGAGGCGGAGGTGATGTAGGAACTTGTTGCAGTTGTGGTTGCGGTTCAGGAACACCGAATGGTGGTGGAGGCGGAAACGGTGGAGGTGGAGGATTGCCTGGCAGCGGAGGATTTGGTGGTGGAGGTACATTTGGAATTTTTGCTTCAGGTGGTTCAACAGGAACACTGACAACTACTTTAGTTACTGCAGGAAATTTTGGATTAGGTGGTGATGGCGCGGCAGGTCAGGCGGGAGCAGGTGGACAACCGGGTGCTAACGGAGTTAACCACGGTGGTTGCGATGGCGGAGTAGGAGGTAATGGTGGCGCAGGAGGTAATGGTGGCAATGGCGGAAGAGGGCAGGATGGTGCGAATGGTTTAAGCCAGAATATTGCCACTGCAGGTGGTGCAGTTATCACTGGCTCTTCAACTGGAGTGCCGAATACTTTTGTAGTAGGCGTTGATTATCAAAATGCGAAAGCATGTATCAATTCAGAAATTGAAATGACAAAATCTTCGGGTGTGTGGACGCTGCCCGGTGGAATGAATTTCGTGAACGACATGCGCGATAACCCAGCGGGCTTTCCTATTTCAAGTTACAATGCTTCAAGCAGTCCGCTGTTGGTTTATGTAACTACACCTTCGGTTACTTACGATTTAACTATCAACGGAAACGTGTATGCAAAATATATTTCGATAGCCGGTGACAACCGTGCGTTGCCTGCTATTTCAAATTCTTCATCTATCATTTGTTTAGATGGAATTGATTCACTTACGGCAACACATTGGGGAACCGAAGTGGAATACGATTGGAGAATTTATCAGGGAACAAATGTGAACTCTCCGCTTTATCAATCTTCGTTGCCGAGCCCTGTAATTAATTTTTATGGATTTGCAGCGGGGCTTTATACTATTCGCTATCGCGTGCGTGAAAGCTGCTGCGGTTGGAGCAAAGCTGTTTTTGATACGCTTCGCATTATGCCTTTGCCAACTTTGTATAATGTTTATGGTGGCGGATATTATTGCCCGGGTTCAACGGGTGCAATCGTAAATCTCAGCGGCTCTGAGCCGGGAGTAAAATATATTTTGCTGTATAACGGTAATGCCGTTGACTCGCTCACAGGCACTGGTGGTCCATTGGCTTTTGCAGCGCAAACAGGAATTGGAAATTACACGGTGGTTGCGGTTCGCTTCACCGGTTGTGCGGCAGATATGTTTGGCACAGCAAGCATAGGAATGTATCCTGCACCGCAGGCATTTAATGTTTCGGGCGATGATACACTTTGCATACAGGGAGCCAATCTTTCGGCAACTGTTACACTCGATGGTTCTGAATTGGGAACCAATTATCAATTGATTAGAAACGGAATTATTCCGGTGGGTGCGCCAATACCGGGAAGTGGTTTGGCTTTGCAATTCACCAACATAACTTCAATAGGGGTTTACACCGTGTTTGCTTCTAACCCTACTACGGGTTGCACGGCTGCTATGAATGACAGCGCGGTAATTGATTACGCTCCGCCTGTTACTGCTGCAAATGTTGTTGGTGGTGGTGCGTATTGCTTTGGTGATTCGGGTGTGGTAATTGGATTAGATACTTCTCAACTCGGAACAGTTTATCAATTGTTGCAGGGTGGTGTATTGCCATCTGCTACTCCAATTGTTGGAACAGGCAGTGCGATTAATTTTAATCGTGTAACTGTTGCAGGATATTACAAAGTGAAAGCAACAAGCGCGTTTGGCTGCGAAAGCTGGATGACCGATTCGGCATGGGTGAAGGTGTTGACCTTGCCTACGATTACTTCGGTAAGTGCCAACGATGTGGTGTGCGCTGGAAATTCAAACGGAGTAATTACGATTGGTGCGGTTAGTTCAAACGGTTCGGTGAGTTATTCGATTGACAGTGCTTCGTCTTATTCTGCCAATAATGTTTTTGTTGGGCTTTCGGTTTCGGCATACCATGTTTTTGTAAAAGATGATAGCGGATGTGTGGCGCGCTATGTGGTTAATCCGGTGCAGGTAAAAAATCCAATTACGGTTCCGTTGGTAATTACTTCGGTTATCGTTAACGATTTAAAATGTGCAGGCGATTCGAGCGGCACTATTACGGTTCATGCGGTTACACCAAACGGTTCGCTGTTTTATTCGGTTGACAGCGCGTTGAATTATTCAGGCAATAATGTTTTTACTTCACTTCCTGCGGCTTACTACAATGTGGTGGTGAAAGACGATAGCGGATGTGTGGCGCGTTACGTGGGCAATCCTGTGGAGCTCGCAAGTCCTTCGGCTCTTGTGCTTTCTATGCATGGTGTTAGTCCAGATTGTTTTGGAAACAGAACGGGCTCTGCAACAGTAGTGGCAAGCGGAGGAACTCCGGGGTATGCTTACATGTGGAACACTTCGCCTACAGACGTTGATTTTACCATTGATAATTTAGGTGGCAATTCTACTTACTCGGTTACGGTGACCGACAGAAATAATTGCACCGCAGAAAAATCGGTAACGCTTACCGAGCCAAGTCAGGTGGTGGTGAATGTGTATCCGAGCAATGTAAAATGTTTTGAAGGCAACAACGGCTCGGTGATTATAAGCGCCACCGGTGGTTTATCGCCTTACGATTATTACCTCAATGGCATTTATCAGTTTGATAGTGTTTACACCGGATTAACGGCAGGCAATTATTTAGCTACTGCGCAGGATGCCAACCATTGTGTGGGCTCGGCTACTTTCAGCATTACACAACCGCAGGCTTTCACGGTTTTTGCGGGCGTAGATATTATTTCATCGCACGGGCAAACGGTGCAGTTGCTCGGCACGGCTTATTCGCTCAACGGAATTATCGGCTATCACTGGTCGCCAAATTTCCATATTGATTGCGACACCTGCGCGCAACCAATGGTGAGTCCTGATACCACCACTACTTATATTCTTGCCGCTATGGATGGCGATAGTTGTATGGGTTACGATTCGGTGATTGTGTATGTAAAACATAACGGACCGTTTTTTATTCCTACTGCGTTTTCGCCTAACGATGATAAGCTGAACGACTATTTTGAATTTAATATTCTGGGTGCGCAGGTGGTAGAGGTGCGCATATTTAACCGATGGGGCGAGCAGGAGTATTTCAACGCCAACCAGCACAACGGCATTGAAAACAATGGCGATGCCTGGGACGGAAAGAAGAACGGCAAGTTTATGCCGTTTGACACTTACACGTATCAATTGAAGATTCATTATTTCGATGGTACCGATGATATGATTAGCGGAACGGTGACGTTGATGAAGTAATGCCGCAAAATCCTTGAAAAAGGACTCAAACATTTAAAAACTGCTGTTGGTTTGCAAAAAACTAACAGCAGTTTTGTTTTAGTTGATGTCGATCAATCTCTGATTGTCGACAGTTAGCGGCTGATTGTCGTCAATCATTCACTGATTGATGGTAGTTAGCGGCTGATTAACGGAAGTTTTTCTCCAACTACTGGAAGTTTTTTTCTGACTTCCGGAAACTATT
>CANJRM010000088.1 GCA_947476645.1 Bacteroidota bacterium | reverse complement strand
TATCGGCTATGTGCTTTGTGGTTGTTTCTATTCTATGGGTAATACCTGATAAGCATATTGAGCAGGCATTGAAAGAAGAAGTTTAATTTAAATAGCTACTGTTCGGGTATTCCGAAGGTTGACCTGGAACTTAGAGTAAACAGAAGTCTGTGACTTCGTTCAGCCTTTAAACAAAAAAAACCTGTTCGTATGAACAGGTTTTTTTGTTTTTGGGATTCGTAATTAAACTACTTCAACTTCTCTACCGCAGCTTTCAGCGCTTCAAAATTTACCTGCACACCCGGGTTTTCAGTAACCTCTACATACTGCACCACACCGTCTTTATCTACTACCACCACTCCTCTCTTTGCCACATCGCGGTAACCGGCAGCAAATGTTGCCTGCACCATATCGTATGCCTTAATCATATCCTTATTAAAATCGGATAGCAAATCGAAATTGATTTGATTCTGCGCTTTAAATACGCCAAGCGAGAAAAGCATATCAACCGATACACCTACAACAGATGCGTTCAAGCCGCCATAGTAAGCAAGATCATCGCGGTTGCTGCACATTTGTGCCGTGCACACACCTGTGAATGCCGCAGGAAAAAAATGAATAATCAGTTTCTTGCCCGCAAAGTCAGCAAGAGAAACTTCCTTCTTGTCGGTGTTAGGTAATTTAAAATCAGGGGCTTTTGTTCCTATAGCTAATGCCATGTGTTTAGTTTTTTAAAGTTTATAAATGTTTGAGGGCGCAATAATAAATGAACTTAACTATTGAGCCCCAAAATATTTCAACAACCCAAGCAACCTTTTTGTTCGGGTCAAAGTCTATTAGGTAAGTTTAGTTTTAAAGGGTTAAACTAAGAAGCCTCTTGCTGTGCAGGGGGTTTTTTAGTTTTTACACTCACCTCTCCTTCCCCAACTTTCTTTTTTCATCTTTGCAAAAAATAAAAACAACATGACTCGTGTTTCATACTTCTTTGTTCTTGCCCTACTACTTACAGGTTTCAACGGTTGCAAAAAAACCGAAACCACTCAGCCTAAACTCATCTTCAAATTCAAGTTCGACCAGGCACAGGCGCGCTACGATAGTTTTGGGAATCTGCAAACATCATTGCCTGCTGGTCATGCAGGTCAAAGCCCAACCTTTAATGCTATGAGTGCTCATTATATTGAATTGTCGAAAACGCAATGGGATTCAGTAGGTAAAGGAACAGTGCTATATCTGGCACCTGAAGTAACCACAGGCGGAGCTAAAGCCATTGACTTTTCTAAATCGGTTTTTGCTAAAGACGGAGAAACATTTTATTCTGTTAATCTTAAAGATGTTACTCCCGGTGACTATGAATACCTGCGCGTTTCCTTAGCTTATCAAAACTACACCGTAAGTATGAATATTGATACAACCTGGGGTGGCTATCCGGTTCATCAGCAGTTTCCTGCCACCATTGCAAGTTTCATTGGCTATAACACTTACATCACAAGCTATCAAGTAAATACTCAATCTATTGGCGTTAACGGAAACAGAAAACAAGGATACTGGGGCTTTGAATCACCTATAAATATTCAGCCTTACTACAACAATACATTTGTTGATTCGGGTCAGGCACCTGGAGTTACCACTGTGGTTAATCCTATTTTTGCCACTTCACCCATTCCATCGGGTTCATGTTTGGTAACAGGTTCTTTCAGCAGCGATAAACTTCATATTACAGGTACAGAAACGAAAGATGTAGTGGTTACCGTTTCACTTTCTACCAACAAAAGTTTTGAATGGATAGAGCAAGGCACTCCCGATAACAAATGGAGTCCTTTGAAAGGCGAAGTAATTGTAGATATGGGCATTCGCGGAATGATTCCGAGTGCGCAGTATTAATTCAGCAATTCACTTTTCTCAATAGTAACTTACACCTTCCCAAGCTAAACGTTGTTTGGCATCGGGGTCTTGCAATAGTTTGCTGTGCTTACTGAAAATCATAGTAGAGCGGTCATCAGCGGTATATTTTTTCCATGCCTCAGTTCCGTTACCATTAGGGTTTCCGTAACGCGCAAAGTTGAGCCACGATTGTTGCATTTGACCTGATAAACGGGCTATCAGTTTCTTTGTAGCAATTACATGTAACAATTTTCCCTGTCTACCTTCGCTGTTACCAAACACAAAAGGAATTTCCAGCCCGTGAAACGATTTCAATCCTGCCACATTCAACAAGAAAGAAGACCATTCAAAGCGGTACATGTAAACCGAAGAATAAGTACTTCTGCATTCTGCTAAACGTATAGCCGGAATTCTGAAAACGGCATCCGTAAGAATATCTAACACTCCGCTTTTGTGCGGATAATTTTGATAAGCTGCAATTACCTGCTCTTTACTTTGAGGCGAAGTAACTTCATTGAAATACTTACTTAACTCCTGCGATGTGCGCGGAACCATCTTCAACTTTCTGCTGGCAAACATCGTAGCTTCGTTTCGGTTAGTGCCAATCATTAAATCAACTTTGTTAGCCATATCGGGCTTCATGCACTTGAAAATATCGCTGGTAAGAACCTTACCATCAACAGTAGGCGAAAAAACCTTTTGGTTAGTTTCTCTCACCATATACTCTAACAAGGTTTGTTCAGCCGCGTTTAAAGTATCTACCGAAAGTGTTTTCAGCAAATGAATACTATCAGCACTAATTCCAAGAATGGAACAGAATTTATTAGTAACGCTCGTGGCAATTTCAGGCGACCAGATAATAGCCGGAGGACCGCTTTCGGCAATAGCACGATGAAATAATCCCTTGGCTGCATTGATAGAGAGAAGAGTTTCTACGCTTGTTCCTCCTGCCGATTCACCAAAGATGGTTACGTTATCAGGGTCGCCACCAAAAGCAGCTATGTTTTCTTTTACCCATTTTAAAGCAGCAATCTGGTCGAGCATACCCAAATTATTTCCAACAGTATCCTTTCCATAAACTTCATTCTTAAAATATAAAAAGCCTAAAGGACCTAAACGGTAATTGATAGTTACAACCACAACATCTCCGTTCTTAGACAGATTTGCTCCGTAATACAACGGAGCCGAACCGGCACCAATTACAAAACCACCGCCATGAATCCAAAACATAACAGGGCGTTTCTTACCATCAGCCGCGGGCGACCAAACATTTAAAAACAAACAATCTTCAGCTTGCTTGCCGTCAGGCGTTATAGAACTTTTTGCCTGCGGTGAAATAGCGCCAAACTCTACCACATCTTTTATTCCTTCCCAATGGTTAAGCGGTTTGGGTGCACCAAAACGTTCTGCTTCGGCATATTTAATTCCGCGCCACACACAAATGTTTTTGTCCATACCACCTCTAACCTTTCCCTGTGTGGTTTGCACCACTAAGGAACTAATGTTGTCGTTTGTTGCTTTGCCGGTACATACACAGCAAAAAATAAAATACCCAATGAAACATGTTTTCACAAACCCCGAAAATTGCATAGTAGAATTATTTTGGAGCTTGAAGATATTTGATTTGAAAATGGTTTGAGGAAATAATCTTCAAAATTATTTCTGAATAAGCGTATTTGGCATTCGAAGCGTTACAAACCTTTTCTTGTATTACACGTAATAGGATTGGTTAAACCGAGATTTCGCTTAAAGAACCACTTAGTATCAATATTACATTTTGGAAAATGTTATTTTAGATTGCCCAAGCATTTCGCTGATGGATAATAAAACCCTCACAGACCAATACATTACCATTTCCGGCAACTCCGGTTCTGAAATTACTATTCGCTTTCGCGATATGGTGGAGTGGATTAATGAGGGAATCTACTGTGTTGACAGTAATGGAATTGTGGTTTACGCCAATGAACGTTTTTGCAAACGTTTGGGCTATGAAGTAAATGAGATTGTAGGTTCTGAAATTTTTACGCTCATCTACAGCGAAGAAAATATCCGCCTATCAAAAATCAAACTGCAATTACGTAAACGTGGTGTTTCAGACAGCTACGATATTCAAATGAAAACAAAAAGCGGTGAGCCGCTTTGGGTAAAAATGAATGGCAAACCCATTATGACCGATAATGGTGAGTTCATGGGATCCGTAGTTATTAGCACCGATATTCATCAGCAGCGAAACTTGGAAGAAGAATTGGTTTTGGCTAAAGAAGATTTGGAGTCGAAAGTTATTACCCGCACACGGCAATTATCAGAAGCCAACCAAAAATTGTTTGAGCAGATAAAAGAAAAGCGCTTAGCCGAAATAGCTGCTAAAAACAGCGAAAGACGTTTCCGTGATATTTTTGTGAACTCACCCGATGCTATTTACATTGAAAGCCATGAAGGGAAAATATTAGATGTAAATGAAGCTACCTGCAAACTTCACGAAACTCCTGAACAGGAATTGGTAGGTAAAACCATTTTTGATGTATCGCCAGAAAGTGCTTATGACGAAATAAGAAAACGTCAACCTAAAATCATTAGTGGTGAAATTACAAAGTTTGAAAGCGAATGTGTAACTAAAGAAGGTAGAGTTATTCCTATTGAAATAAGTGTAGCCCCTATTAGTTTTCAAGGTGAACCTGCCATGCTTATGCATGTGCGCGACATTACCGACCGTAAACGCAATCAGGAGTTACTTCAACAACTAAACTCTGAACTGGAAGAAAAAGTAAAAGAGCGCACACGAGAGTTGGAAGAAGTAAACGCGCGCATGCAAATGGAAATTAATACACGCGAAAAAATTCAGGAAGAGTTAGAGAAACAAAAAGATTTTTTGCGATTGATTATTGACTCCACTCCTACTCTCATTTTCGTAAAAGACCAGGACGGAAAGTTCTTATTAGCCAATGAATCTACAGCTGAGTTTTATGGTATGACCACCGAAGAAATGGAAGGACATTATGATTCTGAACATAATTTCGAGGAGAAAGAAATTTCAGATTTCAAAAATCAGGATGAAGAAGTTCTTTCCACAGGGAAAGAAATCAGCTTCCCTATTCAGAGTTTTATCCATAAGAAAAACGGAAAGGTTACCTGGCTGCAGACCATTAAAAAGCCAATTCCTTCTATCAGCGGAAATGCAATGCACGTGTTAGGAGTATCAACCGATATTACCGATGTAAAGGAAGCGAAAGAAAATTTAAAAACGACTGAATTACTCTATCGTGAAATTGCGCGCAATCTTCCTAAAGCAGGAATGTTCATCTTTGATAATAAGCTTCAATACATACTTGCAGAAGGACCGCTGATTGGTGTTATAAGCAAACCTAAAAACGAAATTGAAGGAAGAACAGTAACAGATACTATCAACGAAAAAGAACGTGAACGGGTTGAAAAAATTTATCGCGATATTCTTTTGGGAAAATCAAGTGAATCGGAGCAGGTATTTTTCGGAAGGCAGTTGAAGGTGTATCACATTCCTATTTATAACGATGCCGGTCAGGTTATTTACGGAATGGTAATGGTGTTTGATATTTCTGATTTAAAAGAAACACAAGTTGAATTGGAGAAACGTGCCACTCAGTTGCAACGTTCCAATGATGAGTTGGAAAGATTTGCTTATGTAGCTTCGCACGATTTGCAAGGACCGCTTCGCACCATTGCCAGCTATTTGCAATTGCTCGAAATGCGTTACAAAAACAACTTAGACAAAGAAGCACTCGAGTTCATTGATTTTTCTGTGAGTGGAGCTAAGCGAATGCAAACCTTAATTCTCGACTTGTTGAACTACTCCCGTATTTCATCGGCTCCAAAGCCTTTTGTAAAAACAAACGTCACCGAAATTGTAGAAGGTGTGATTCAGACTTTACAGAGTTCAATTAAAAACGGAAACGCCACTATCAAATTAGAAACTCTACCTGTTTTACTTGCAGAGCCCAATCAATTGTTCCTCCTGTTTCAAAATTTAATTGATAACGCCATCAAGTTTGTGAAGGATAAAAAACCTGTTATTACTATCAGTTGCACAGAGAAAACAACTGAATGGAAATTTGAAGTAGCAGATAACGGAATTGGAATTCGTGAAGACTTCAAAGAAAAGGTATTTCAAATTTTCCAACGTTTACATTCTGAAACCGAATATCCGGGAACGGGCGTTGGTTTGGCTATTTGTAAAAAAATTGTTGACCTGCACAACGGCAGAATTTGGTTTGAATCAAATGCCGATGGTGGAACTACTTTCTGTTTTACGGTAAGCAAAACCTTAGAAACGAATTAAGTTCTCAGTTTCTCCAAGAACTCGCGCACGGCAGATACGCTCACTAATTTTTCTTCGAAATAGTTTTTTGCTTTTGCAACTTCTTCGTCAGTTGCCTGCATAGAAGCAAGTATGTTTGTGAGATGCATTTTCATATGTCCCGCTTGAATTCCCACTGTAGTAAGCGAACGAAGCGCGCCAAAGTTTTGAGCTAATCCAACACAAACAATTATTTCCATCAACTGCTTTGCATTAGGATTTCCAAGCAATTCCAATGAACGCTTGGCAAGCGGATGCAAAGAAGTTAAACCTCCAACTGTTCCAATTGCAATTGGAAAATTCATCCAGAAGCGGAATACACCATTCTCCACTTTGCATTCACTCAAACTGCGATAAACGCCATCGCGACAAGCAAACGTATGTGCACATGCTTCTACTGCGCGAAAATCATTTCCTGTGGCTAAAACAACTGCATCAATACCATTCATAATCCCTTTGTTGTGCGTAGTGGCACGATAAGGGTCAATGCGCGCAATGTTTACTGCGCGTTCAAATTTGTAAGCAAATTCTTCTGCGGTTACGGTATCATTATCAAAACTTCCGAGTTCACTTACTTTACAACTTACTTCGGCATGCACTAAACATTCTGGTGTGTAATTCGAAAGAATACACATCACAATTTCAATTTCCTTTTCGGTTTCAGAAAACTGTGAGCTCAATGCAATCTTACTTCGAAGCAGCGAACCAAATTCTTCCAAACACGAATTGATAAAGTTTGCACCCATTGAATCAACTGTTTCAAAATGTGCGCGCAACTGAAAGTAATCTGGTTCGAGATTGGTGAAATCAATCAGTTCCATATCCACCACTCCTCCTCCCCTTTCTTCCATGTTTGTGGTAATGTGCTTTACCCCTTGTTTCAATTCTTCTTTTATTGAATTGAAAAACGAAATGAGTTTTTGTGTATCACCACGATAAGTAAAATGCACCTGCCCAACTTTTCGCGTAGAAATAACCTCAGCTTTAAATCCTCCGCGGCTTAACCAGAATTTAGCAGCGTTAGAAGCCGCAGCAACTACAGAGCTTTCTTCAATAACCATTGGCACTGCATAAACTCTATCGTTTATTTTAAAGTTAGGTGCTATACCAAAAGGAACTGGAAAGTTGGTGAGTGTGTTTTCGCTGAAGCCGTCTAATAGTTTTTGCGCTTCAATGTTATCGTGCCAGTATTCGGCAAATTCTTTAACTACCTCAACAGGGCTTGCATAGAGAAAATTCTTCGCTAACCAGGCAATCTTTTCACGCTTGCCCATTTTCGAAAAACCCGTAATCTCTTTTTCATTCTTCTCCATCAGCGTCAAAAATAATTTATCGTGGTAAACATGAACGAAGTTGAATCTTTTTAAGAATTGTTGATGAAGAAAAAAACAGCTGAATTTTTCTACTCCACAATAAACCAGGGATTGAGAAGATTCTCTTTATTGTAAACAAGCGGTTGCTTTGTTTCGTAGTTGATTACATTTTTACCTGCATAAAGCGCCACTGCATGTGCAGCTGCAGTATCCCATTCCATAGTGGGTCCAAAGCGAGGATATACATCTGCTTCTCCTTCTGCTACCAAACAAAGTTTTAATGAACTGCCCGAAGAGCGAAACTCTACTTCTTTTCCCTGTGCTTTTAAATCTTCCACAAACTGAAGTGTTTCGGGACTTAGGTGTGAACGACTGCCAACAACGATTACTTTATTTTTCGAATTGTAATGTGTGTGATTTGAAATTGCGGATTGCGGATTGTTGATTGCGGATTCAAACGACCCAATGCCTTTTACTCCATAGTAAGTTTTATTCTGCGCAGGCACATGAACAATTCCAACAACAGGAATGCCTTCTTCAATCAACGCAATGTTGACGGTAAACTCTCCGTTCTTTTTAATGAATTCTTTTGTGCCATCAATCGGGTCAATGAGCCAAAAACGTTTCCAGTGCTTTCTTTCTTCGTAAGAAGTTTGTTTTGTCTCTTCCGATATAAAAGGAATATCAGGATACAGATTTTTCAAGCCTTCCAGAATAACTGCATTTGATTTTTTATCGGCTTCAGTTAAAGGCGATTTATCTTCTTTAATTTCTACTTCAAAATCGCGCGCATAAATTTCCATGATAGCATCGCCTGCTTTTTGCGCTATGGAAATAAGTTGGTCAACATCAATCTCTTTATAATTCATTTCAATGATTCAATAAGTGAATACAATCTTCTAGGCTTTTTCTCCAGTAAGGTATTTCAATACCAAAAATTTCTTTGATTTTCTTTTTGTTCAGCACACTGTATTTGGGGCGCACAGCAGGCGTTGGATACTGATGTGTTTCTATTGGAGAAAGTTTTGTTTTCAATTCGGCAATGTCGCGAATGGCAACTGCAAAATCGTACCAGCTTGCCACTCCTTCATTGCTGTAATTATAAACTCCGGCTGTCCATGTTTCGCGTTGAACAATGTTCAAAATAGCCGCAGCTAAATCGCGCGCATAAGTAGGTGTGCCTATCTGGTCGTAAATTACATTCAGCGTTTCGCGCTCTTTACACAACTTCAAAATAGTTTTTACAAAATTGTTTCCGAAAGAAGAATAAACCCAACTCGTTCTAATCAATAAAGTATCGGGATTGTTTTGCAGCACCTGCTTCTCTCCTTCTAATTTGCTTGCACCATAAACCGAAAGCGGATTTGGTTTTTCATCTTCCGAAAGCGGAACTGATTTTGTTCCATCAAAAATAAAATCGGTGCTGATGTGAACGAACCTGCAATTATTTGCTTTGGCAGCTTTGGCTAAAATTCCTGCGCCTTCTGCATTTATTTTAAATGCCATTTCTTTTTCTGATTCTGCTTTGTCAACTGCTGTATATGCCGCGCAATTGATTAGTGCAAAATAATTTCCGTTGCTGAGAAACAGATTCACTGCCTCTTCATCGGTAATATCTAAACCATCGCGGTCAACAAAAGTAAAGGAATGAGTTTCGAGAAGAGAAGAGAGGAAATTTAATTCTGTTCCTACTTGTCCGTGTGCACCGGTAACGAGAATTTTATGCATCAGAATTCGAAATTGTTTATGCAGTTTTTAAACGCAGGCAGCGTTTTGTCTTTATCGGAAACGATGGCTTCGTCTGCTTTTATTTTCCAGTCAATATTCAAATCGGCATCGTTGAATAAAATTCCGCCTTCGCTTTCTTTTGAATAGTAGTTATCGCATTTGTATTGAAAGATGCAGGTTTCACTAACCACAGAAAAACCATGTGCAAATCCTCTTGGAATAAAAAGCTGTTTTTTGTTTTCGGCTGAAAGCAAAATATCAAAATGCTTTCCGAAAGTTGGTGAACCTTTTCGAATATCCACCACCACATCAAGTACTTCGCCTTCTACTACACGAACTAATTTTGTCTGTGCAAAAGGATTCAACTGATAATGCAAACCACGCAAAACACCGCGCTGCGATTTTGATTCATTATCCTGAACAAACTCTACATTAATTCCTGCTTCGCTGAAAACATTTTTGTTGAAACTTTCGAAAAAATAACCACGACTATCGGCAAAAACACGAGGTTCAAAAATTTTGAGTCCGGCAAATCCTGTTTCTATGAAAGGCATGATTGGTTGTTGGTTATAAATTCAGCGGACGAATGTAAAGTTTTGCGTGATTTGGGCAATTGGTAAAGAGTAACAGGTGATGGGTAATGAGTGATGGGTAACGGGAATGGTTGTGATAGTTACACCAGCGTTTTGTTCAGCAACTTATCGTAAGTCAAAATCTTTTCGAGATACTTTTCTTTTAAACAAGATTTGATGACTTCTAAACTGTTTTCATTATGCAAATCGGTGCCTACAAAGTTCACCATCTTTTCATCAATCATTTTTTCAGCTACTGCTTTTGCGCCTTTACCGTATTTACCTACCAGCGACATCAGATTAATTTGAAAATAAACACTGCGGTCTTTAAGTTCAGTGTATTCTTTAAAATCCTTTTCGTAGAAATAAGGATAACGTTCAGGATGTGCTAAAATAACGCGGTAACCCGCCACCTGAAGTTTATAAATTAAATCGCGGATGTTGTTTGTTTTAGTGAGATACGATAGTTCTACCAACACAAAATTATTTCCGAGCGTGAGTAAATCTTTTTTCTCAATCTTCTCGTTGATCGAATCATCGAGATAATATTCAGCCACCGCATCAAACTCAATAGGAATATTATTCTCCTTTATAGCTGCGCGCACTTTATCTCTGCCGCTTAAAATAATCTCAGTAGTGTTATTGTATCCATCACTTACTACATGTGGCGAGGTGATAATTTTCTTAAAACCCATTTCATGGAACTTGCGAAGAATAGAAATGGAGTCTTCCATTGTTTTTACTCCATCATCAATACCCGGAATTAAATGCGAGTGAATATCTACCGCCATTAAACTGAAATCGGTAAGCGAAGAACTTGGTTCTTCCTGCTTATTGCCACCAAAAAATTGTTTAAGTTGATTGAACACGGGGCGAATATAAGAGAACAACCCCCAACCCGCTAAAAGAGGCTTAAACAACCAATACGATTAGCGATTGAAGATTAACCTTGCCTGCCGGCAGGCAGGGATTGCAGAATGCAGATTTGAATGCCAATACAAAACTGCTTTGGCTGTTTACTTCGTTAATCAACAATCTGCAATCTTTAATCACTAATCTGCCTTTTACTATAAATAAAAACGGCTCCCTTTTCAGAGAGCCGCTTCACCAAATTCCGAATTCAACTACTTTGCACGTGCTTCTTCCTTTCCGCTTGGTTCACTTAAACCATTCGAAGTTTTGCCGAATACATGCAGTTCATACTTTTCACCCGAATCTAAACCACTGAAAGTGACACTTGCCTTATTGGTAGTAAGTTCTTTAACTACTGCCGGCATACTCACTTTGCGAATTTGCCATACATAACTAAAGCCCTGACCAAGTGCTTTGCATTTAGCATCTATTTCACCTTCCTGTTTTCCCGATTCGGCACGAAGATTTTGCGGCTGAGAAGCATTTTTCTTACTTCTTTTTTTGCGCATTTCCAATCCGGTGCGTATTGCCATTTCTTCATCGTCACCACAAACCTCCTCGGCATGAATAACCGTTTGTTTATAGGACTTATTCATTTTTGCAACCGCAGTGTTCCTGTCCTTGATATCGGCAGTAGCTTTGCTTTCTGCTTTTATACTGGCTGCACGCGCTGCCAGCGCAGCAGTTTTTAAAGCATTGATAAAGCCAAGACTAACGGCATCGGAAAAATCGGGGTTTACTAATAAACCTTCGACTACAAACAGTATGTAATCTATTTTGTCATCGAGTGACTTTTTGCTGATTGATACGCGAAACAGCAACGCGATTATGAACGTTTTCATTTGTTTTAAATTTAAATTGTTTGAAAAAAAATAACTGATACAAAATGTGCGAATGCACATTTTATTTAGAAGACCTTGCCGAAGGGCATTACGGCTAGATGTGTTTCATGCCGGTAAACAATTTGATGAAGTAGAAATGCTGTATTAATCAATTACTGTTTTTATTAAAAACGCAAAGCCGTTTTTCAAATTGTGTTTTTTAAAAAATATTTTTTGGGGGCTTAAGAGATTTTTGCAAATACCCTATTTGTAGGGTGGTGTAGGTGAGGATTTTTTGCAAGACTGCTTTAACAATAAACCCCAAATATGGGATTGTGCAATTGGTTCATTTTACTATTGAAACCGACACGAAGAAATATTTCGTTATATCAAATTTCAGTTTTATTTTAGAACCATAAAGGCAAATCCTTTGTACTGTTTATGGAAGATATCTTCGATGAAATAGAACGCGAACTCAAACGCGACCCGCATTTAGACGAAATGGTTGATGCGTTAAAAGAAAACCATTGGCAGGATACTGTCATTCTGCATACGCAACGCCAGCAGCAGTTATTACACGAATTTTTAGTGAACGGGAAAACCTATAACGAAATAGCGGCTGAACAGGGCATTACTGCTTCGCGAGTGCGTGAAGTAACAAACACAGCCAAGATTTGGATGGAGCATTATCTAAACAGAAAAAAGCTTGAACCAATAGTTGAAGTAGAATATGAAAAACAGATTCCTTTAAATATTGGCTACGATATAAAAGAAGTTATGCTGAACCCCGATGAAGATGATGAAGAAATTATAAAATGGAATTTGGCTTTGCCCATTGAAGATATAGACTTTAGTGTAAGAGCCTTTAATTGTCTTAAGGGAAATAAAATAGAATGTCTTAACGACCTGCTGAGTAAACACCGACCGGGCGATTTACTTAAAATGAGAAACGTTGGTAAAGGAACATTGGTTGAAATCAATAGTGTTTTAACACACTATAGATTGAAATGGAGAAATTTGGGTGAGACTGCAAAAGAAAAAGTGTTTGACTACCATCTGTATTTAGAAAACCTTCACTACACTGTTATTCCTATCACTTATCCGCTTATTAACTTTACCTGGAGTGTAGAAATACTCAGCGCATTTAAACAGCACAACTGTGTAACCATTAAGCATGTAATGGCATCTTACCACTTGCTGAAACAAACCTTAGCTGACAACGATTTTGATTTTATTAAAACCCGTATGAACCAGTGGGGTTTAATTTGGCAGTAAGCCAATATTTTACTCTTTTCTATTTGCCGGTTTCTGCTTAAAATTGAAACATGAAAACAACTGAACCTAAACCGCTCATCGAGATAATTCGACCCATGAGCGATTATTACAAAAAGGACGGAAAAGCAAAGTTTAAAGGCAAACTGCTTTCGGGTAAAATATTAAATCTTTGCGATGATGAATATCTGGAAGTGGATATGCCTGCCGAAATATTATTCGATTTTAATGCGGGCGAGTTGCCCGATGAAATGAGTTTGGGTAAACTAATGACAGGCGGTGAGTGCATGGGATTACTACAAGAGGTTAACATAAGTAAACGAACAAAACATGCTGAGCTGAGGTTCGGTTTTCAATTCGATGCAGAGGAACCACCTGAGAGCGATTTGAATCCGTTTGTAACACTTCCTCCGCTTATTGAATCAATCAAAAAAAAGAAGTATAAAATTTTTATTCCGCGGGCACCTTGGGGTATCTGTGTTCTGTTTAAAGTTCCTTTGGGTGACAATGTATACAGCCATTATAAAAAGCACTTTGCCGACTTAGAAAAAATTTGGATACCAATTGAATCCGAAATAATAAAGCGGTTGAATAAAAAACTGAAAACAAAAAAGTAATACACCACAAAAAAAAACAGCAGCTATTGGCCAATAGCTGCTGTTCCAACATTAAAAAAATCTAATCATCTATGAAAAAGTAAACGCACTTCTATAAACGCAGTTTTATAAAATCTGTTTCAAAAATGTTTTAGTGTGTTACAAAACTTTTCTTGTTCAATCCGCAGGGTGTTGGAGCGAAGAGATTAGAAAACAAAAGTCAAAGACTTTTATTTATTCTAATCTTCGAAGTCATTCCCGTTAAACACAGCGGGATGAAACACGCTTCGGAAGACTTCGAAGAGCGGGGGTCTATAGAGGATGCATCAAGTTAATGACAAACGATAAATAACCTTTTTATAGGCAATAATTGTATCATCAATAAAAGCATCTTCATCAAGCAAAGTATTGTCATCAACCCCATCTTCTCGTTTAAGATCAAAATCATTACGAATGGTCTTTAACATATTGGGATAACAGTACGCTCCAGTTAGATTATACTCACGTTGAAACGTTCTACTAAAAATAAAAAGATGTTGATATTTTCTTGACAAAATCACTTTGTTACCAACAGCAAAATATTCGATTCCGTGCTTTTGAAGAAATCTACGAACGGATGCCCATTTGATGGGCTTTACTGAAACTTGTTTGGATACAGTATTTTTCCTAAGCCAGTATTCTATAAATAACACCTCTTCATCATCTGTAAACTTTTTTGCTTTGTATTTTATTTTGGCAAAAAAACCTCTATAACCAACGACTTTTTCATATTCGTTTAGAGTATGTGCTGCTGCTTTCCTCAAAAATTCATATAAAACAGCATT
>CANJRM010000087.1 GCA_947476645.1 Bacteroidota bacterium | reverse complement strand
GGTAAGCGGTATAAACTGATTTAAACTATGGCTTCTGCTTTTTCACATGCTATAGCTTCTGTCGCCATCGGCAAAGTTTCTTTCATCAAAAACTTAGATAAGAAATTCTGGTTGCTTGGAATTTTCTGTGCAGTTATTCCCGATGCCGATGCTATCGGTTTTAAATTAGGTGTTGCCTACGAAAGTATGTGGGGACACAGAGGGATTACACACTCGTTTTTCTTCGCGGCTTTACTCGCGTTGGCAGTAATCCATTTCTTCTATGGTCAGGAAAAAATCGGAAGCAGGCGGTGGTTTGCTTTGTTTGCCTTTTTCTTTTTTGCTACTGCCTCGCATCCTGTTTTAGATGCTATGACAACCGGTGGACTAGGTGTAGCGTTCTTTGCTCCGTTTGATAATACCCGTTTCTTCTTTCCGTTTCGGCCTATAAAAGTTTCACCAATCAGCATTACAAGTTTCTTCAGCGGTTGGGGTTGGGCTGTTTTGAAAAGCGAATTCGTTTGGGTTTGGATTCCTTCATTTATCGTCATTGCAGTTTCGTATTCTATCAGGAAGTTGCATTCGCAGTAAGTGTTTTTAAATTCACGCTGCAAAAAATCAATCAGTGGCGAAGCAAAAAAGACAACAGACAACAGACAACAGACAACAGACGAATACAACAAAGACAGTTGCAGCCGTTCAAGCGCCTTCGTCCAGTTTCAAACTTCCTAGCTGGGTTCCTTACCTTTTTATTTTTCTTTTCTGTGTGACTTTGTATTCCAATACGCTTTGGAACAAGTATGCTATTGACGATACGATTGTTCTCACCGATAACAAGTTCACCAAAAAAGGTTTTGGCGGAATTAAAGACCATTTCACACACGATATGTTTGAAGGTTTTTTTGGCGAGCGTGGTGCAAAGCTGGTTAGCGGAGGTCGTTACCGTCCGCTGAGTATGGTGAGTTTGACGATTGAGTATGAAATTTCGCGCAGAATAAAAGGCGACAAGCGTGGAGAAATTACGGACAAGAATATCATCATGGGCGACCAGGACCCGTATCTGTTTCCTTTCCTGAATCATGCAATGAATATTTTGTTGTTTGGCTTAACCTGCATTCTGCTGTTCCATATTCTGCAATTAATTATTCCTAAAAAGTATTCCATCAAAACACCCGTTGGTGAATTAGGACTTGCATTTTTTGCTACGCTTCTTTATGCCGCGCATCCCATACACACCGAAGCGGTTTCCAACGTGAAAGGGCGCGATGAGGTAATGTGTATGTTGTTCTCGTTGCTCTCTTTGCTCGCAACTATCAAGTATGTAAGAACAAAAAACGTTGTTCATCTCGTTTGGGGAACGTTCATCTTTTTTGTGGCGCTTATGTCGAAAGAAAATGCGATTACATTTTTTGCAGTGATACCACTTACCTACTATTTCTTTACTAACGCAAAAGCAAAAGATTATGCAATGGTGCTTGGTGCTTACCTCGTTCCGGTTGCCATTTTTCTTTTTCTCAGAAGTCAGTTTACGCAATCGGGAATCACACAAGACTCTCCTGAAATTCTGAACAATCCGTTTTTGTTGGCGACCACTTCGCAACGATACGCAACTATTATTCTCACGTTCCTGATTTACATCAAGCTCTTGATTTTCCCTCATCCGCTTACACACGATTATTATTTCAATCAAATTCCTTACGTTGATTTTGGAGACATTACTTTTATTCTTTCACTACTGATTAACGGTGCGTTGGTGGTTTACGCGTTGATGAATTTGAAGAAGAAATCGATTGCTTCTTACGCCATTCTTTTCTACTTCACCACATTCTCTATTGCTTCGAACTTACTTTTTACAGTAGGTGTTTTAATGAACGAGCGTTTCATTTACATGAGCTCGCTCGGCTTCTGTATCTTGGTTTCGTATCTGCTTATCACTTATATCAAGAATCAAAAAGCGGTTCTCGCTTCGTTTGTAATTATCCTTTCGCTTTACTCCGTTAAAACATTTACGCGCAACTACGATTGGAAAGACAGCTTCACACTTTTCAGAATTGATTCGCATCACAGTTTGAATTCAGCAAAGATTCAAACTTCTGTTGGCGGAGATTTAACCAAGGCAGCAGATTCAGATATTCCTGCTTTGCGCGACAGCGGAATGATTAAGAAGTTTTTCAAAGACCTGAATCCATCGCTAAGTGATGCGGAACTAAATTCTATCAATAATCTTCCCGATTCTTCTATCAGAAATATGTTGCTCGATTCTTCGGTGGCGCATTTGAGTGAAGCGGTTCGTATTTACACAACGCACTCCAACGCCTGGTTGCTGATGGGTAATGCCTTGTATAAACGCTATCATAATTTGCCACAGATAATTCCTATTTATGAAAAAGCAGCAGCCTATCGTGTAGGCGGTTACTACGATGCCTATTTCAATTTAGGAATCGTTTACAACGAATCGAATCAGCCGCTTCTTGCAAAAAATAATTTACTGAAAGCTTATGATGCAAAACCCGAACAGGTGGAGTGTCGTTATTTACTTGCGCAGGTTTATGCCAAGTTGAATCAACCCGATTCGGTTGATTATTGGTTGAAGAAAGGAAATGAAGTTCGTGCTTTAATGGCAGGAGATTATTATCAGGTGGGAACGGGATTCGGGAAAGTTGCAGGCAATTTGCCAATGGCTATTTTGTATTTGAATAAGGCAATTGAATTGGAACCGAAAATTGAATTGTACTACGAAGATTTAGGTGTGGCGTATGGTCTAAGCGGACAATTTGATTTGGCAATTGCTACTGCACAAAAATTAATTGCTATTAATCCGAAGTATCCGGCAGCTTATATGAATCTTTCGGTTTCGTACCGTAACAAAGGGAACAAAGAAATGGCTGACCAGTATCTGGCGAAATACAACGAGTTGCGCGCTTCGCTTGGCAGATAAAATTTGAGTTCTGTTTTTGGTTTCTGATCAATCTTCTCTTCGTTTTGATTTCTATATGTAAATGATATTTTTGGTAAAATTTTAAACCACGTGAGCAATCAGGCAAGAGTAGGTATCTTCTCCACAGTTTCAGTAATCATTTTTGTTCTCGGGTTTTACTTTCTTAAAGGCACTAACCTTTTCGTGCGTAAGAACGTTTACTACGCAGTGTATGACCGCGTGGATGGTTTGTATAAATCGAACATGGTTGATATCAACGGTTTCCCATGTGGAAGAGTTGGCGGCATGGAGCGTGACCCGCTGACAGGAAAAATTGTGGTTCAGCTGGATTTAGATAAGGATATTCAGATACCAAAAACGGACAGCACTTACGCTTCGCTTATCTCTACCGATTTTCTGGGAAGCAAAAAAGTGCGCTTGGTTTTCGGTGCTTCAAAAACATTTTATGATGATGGTGACACCATCAATACTTTTTTCAAAAAGGATTTAACCGAACAATTAGGCGCGCAAATAGACCCGATAATGGGTGATGTGAAACACATGTTGCCTTCGCTCGATACCACTATTGGTGGAATCAAGTATTTGTTTGACCAAAAAAATCCGAAGGGAATTTATACCACTCTTGATGGTGTGAATTCGGCTATTGCGAAAATAAATGTGATACTTCAGCAGAATCAGGAAACACTTCAAATTACATTGAAGAATTTGCAAAGCATAACAGGCAACATTGAAAAGAACAATAGTGCCATTACAGCCATTTTGAAGAATGCACAAAACGTTACTGACTCATTGCAACAGGCAAATTTGAAGCAAATGATTGAGAATCTCAATCTCACCATCAGTCAGGTGAACGGAGTTATTAAGGACATTAACGCAGGTAAAGGCACGCTCGGAAAAATTGTGAAGAGCGATGAACTATACGGCAAGGTTGATTCTGCTGTTGTGAATCTGAATGTGTTGCTGAAGGATGTAAAACAACGTCCTTATCGCTACATCACCATCAATGTATTGGGCGCCAAGAAAGCCGAAGAGCGCAGAGCCAAGAAGTATGATGAGAGCGGAAAATAACAGTTAATACAAATCACAAATTCCGTTCGGAAAATATTTACTCTCTTATTTTTCTCATTTTCGTTTCGTGATTAAATCAAGTTTTTCTTTTCCCTCCTTTTTGTCGTGTAAACAAACACACCTCTTGTTGCTCGTAATCTTCAATCTTCAATCTTCAGTCTTCCATCTTTCCGCTCAAAGTAATGAGGGCGGCAAAAAGGAAGTTGAAATTCTGAATGCCGATTATTTGAAAATGCAGGAAGAGAACGGAAAAAAAGTAACCAAACTCGTGGGCAATGTTGCGCTGAAACAGGATGGCGTTTTTATGTGGTGCGACAGCGCAAATCTCGATAAAGAAACCAATAACATAGATGCATGGGGACGCGTACACATTCAGCAGGATACGGTAAATGCTTACTCCTATACCCTACATCATGATGGCGATAAAAAGTTTTCGCGACTAAGTGGTAATGCGGTGCTTACCGATGGCAGCATGAAACTGTTTACCGATGAATTGTTTTACGATGTAAAAAATAAAGTGAGCTATTATTTGGTTGGCGGTCGGGTGTATAAAGATTCCACGATTATTGTAAGTAAGAAGGGTTACTACTACAGCAATCTGAAAGACGTTTACTTTAACGATAGCGTAGTTATCACCGACCCGAACTACAATCTCACTTCCGATACGCTGAAGTATAATGTAGAAACAAAGACTTCTACATTTTATGGCAATACGGTTGTTATCAATCAGAACAGTCGCATCTATTGCAACAATGGCTGGTATAATAGTAACAAAGACATTTCATCGTTCGGGAAAAATACAGTGGTAGTAAATCCTCCACAGCGTTTGTTTACCGATAGTTTGTATTACGAGCGATTTCACGGCTATGGCAAAGTGATTGGTCCGTTTCAATGGATAGATTCAACGATGGACACAGAAATTTTTGGCAAGTACGGGGAGTATTATGATTCGTTGCAAAACATTATGGCTACGCAACATCCGCTCATGATTTATAAAATGGATAAAGATTCTTTGTTCCTGAATGCAGATACACTGAAGTGCAGAAATAAATCGGAAGAGGATACCACCAAGAACTTTTTCGCCTATCACAAGGTGCGCATGTTCATGCGCGATATGCAAGGCGTGTGCGACAGTATGTTTTATTCTTTTGAAGATTCTACTTTCAAAATGTACTACAACCCCATCATGTGGACTGACAATATTCAAATGAGTGGCGATACCATTTTACTCAAAATAAAAAACAAAAAAGCCGATAAGCTGAGTATCTATCATGCAGGTTTTATCATTTCGCCATCGGGTAAAAAATATTACGACCAAATAAAAGGCATCAACATCTTCGGCTACTTTATAGATAATGAACTCCATCACATGGATGTAAAAGGCAATAGCGAGAGTTTGTATTTTGGTAAAAATGAAGCTAACAAATACATAGGCAACAACAAAGTGTTGTCAACTGATATTACGCTCTACTTTAAGGAAAAGAAAATGGAGAAAATTGTTTTTATCCAAAAACCCGAAGCGGTTTTTACCCCTATGAAAAAACTTGCTGCCGACCAGTATCAACTCAAAGATTTTAAATGGCAGATTGAACGCAAGCCGAAGAGCAGAGAGGAGTTGATAAATGAGTAATGTGAATTGTTTATTTGCTAACTACTGAAAATTCTCTGGTACTATTCCGTCACACTTTCCTAAACACCACAATCCTGTTAGAGTTAGTTCCTGCTTTGTTATTGCTAACGCCCCATATGTTGGCGGTTTTGGTAAAATTTTGTTGATTGATAACAAGTGCATCGCAGGCAAAACCTGCACTAATACCGAGAGGTATAACAGCCTCTTCTAATTTTATTTTTCCGTGGCGCACTTCGCCTACTTCAAATGCAACTATGCCATTTGGTTTGGTGATTCGGTATAACTCGTTGAACACAGTTTGCATTTTAGTGCTCCAGTCTTCGAGCGTTTTGCTCATCGTAATTTTTTTCGAAACCACGTTCATATCAATGCCATTGAACCAACAGCGCAGCCAGTTGTCATCGGCATATTGCACCACATCCAAAAAAGGAGGGGAGGTAACCGTAAGCGAAACAGAATTGTTTTTAATGCTGCGGGTTTTAGAAGCATCGGTATTCAAAAACTGAGCAACAGTTTTTTTGACTTGTGCATTTGAAACTTCGCTCAACAAAATTTTTGATTTTTTGAGAATCAATTTTTTTATATCGCGGTATTCGGGCTTTTGATTGTGCTGCTTGTTTATTTTTTTCTGCCGCTCGGCACTTACTGCTTGATTGGGTGGCAGTGTATAAACTGAAAAGAAACCATTGGAGTGTCCCGTTAAACGATTCGTAGCCACCATGCGAATCCAGCGGTCGGTGTTATCTTCTGCTTTTTCATTCAAATGATTTTTGAGCGAAATAATTTCGGCAAGTGTGCGCGAATGAAAAAACATGGAAAGGTCTAAGTCGTTGTTGGCGTTATTGCCAACAGCTTCCAATTCAATTTCCTCCAAACGTTTTTCAATTTCCTTCAATGAAGGAATGGTAATGCGCGGTCGTGTAAGAATTAAACTGAGCGGATTGACATCGTTGGCAATTACGTTTCTGCCAAGCAAAGCGGCTTCAATAACCGTGGTGCCTCTACCATTGAATGGGTCGTAAACAATTTCGTTTTCGGCAGTAAATAATTCGATAAAAAATCTCGGAAGCTGCGGTTTGAAACATGCCCGGTAAGAAACCTCATGTAACGAATTTGCCTGCCGCTGCTTTGCTGTCCAAAACTCGTTGATGAAAACAGGAAACGCTTTTCCACTCAAAACCAATTCTTCTTTTTTAGTGAAAGAACTCTTTTCGTGCAGTTTAAAATTCAATAAGTAGCGGTGAAATTCTTTTGGTGTCAAGCGAAAACAATATTAGGCTTAAACTCCAAACTTCAAACTCAGTTGTATTTCGACAAAAATTCCTACCCCAAAAAAAATACCGCCCTTTTGGGGCGGTACTGTCACCTATAGTGAAAACCATGGCAACATCCAACGTGCTTATAATGATTTTGAATTCCAGTTGAACGGGGTTGCAAATTACGGCTAAACCTTTCAACTTTTCATCATCATCTGCCAACTATTTTTTATCGTCTTTTACTTCCTCATACTGAACGTCCTGCACATTTTCTGCGTTAGCTTCCGGGTTTCCATCAGCAGTTGGCTGAGCATCACCGGGTTGCGCAGCACTTTGAGTAGCGTTGTAAATATCCTGCGAAGCGGCTTGCCAAGCGTTATTTAACGTTTCGGCTGCTTTATCCATAGCGGCTACATCCTTGCTTTCCTTGGCTGCTTTCAGTTCGGTCAAAGCCGTTTCAATAGCGGTTTTCTTATCAGCCGGTATTTTATCACCTACTTCCTTCATTTGCTTTTCGGTTTGGAAAATGAGCGAGTCAATCATATTGGCTTTCTCAGCTTCTTCGCGCGCTTTCTTATCGGCATCTTCATTGGCTTTTGCCTCGTTCTTCATCTTCTCAATTTCTTCTTTCGAAATGCCTGAAGAAGCTTCAATGCGGATAGACTGCTCTTTGCCCGTGCCTTTATCTTTTGCATGCACGTGCACAATTCCGTTGGCATCAATATCAAAAGTAACTTCCACTTGTGGTGTTCCTCTCATAGCTGGCGGAATGCCATCAAGGTGAAATCTTCCGAGTGTGCGGTTGTCTTTAGCCATTGCTCTTTCGCCCTGCAACACATGTATTTCAACCGATGGCTGATTGTCTTGTGCCGTAGTAAACACCTGCGATTTTTTAGTAGGGATAGTAGCGTTCGACTCAATCAACTTGGTCATTACACCGCCCATAGTTTCCAAACCTAACGAAAGCGGAGTTACATCTACCAACACAATATCGTCCTTCACTTCACCACTTAAAATTCCGCCTTGAATAGCTGCACCTACAGCCACTACTTCATCGGGATTCACACCCTTCGAAGGTTTTTTACCGAAGAATTTTTCTACCACTTCCTGAATCTTCGGAATACGCGTAGAACCACCTACCAGAATTACTTCATCAATTTTAGAAGCATCCAGTCCGGCATCTTTCAATGCCTGGCGGCAAGGTTCCAAAGTTCTTTCCACCAATACATCGCAAAGCTGTTCAAATTTTGCACGGGTTAATTTGCGCACTAAGTGTTTAGGCACACCGTCAACCGCGGTTATGTAAGGCAAATTAATTTCCGTTTCCTGCGAAGATGAAAGTTCAATCTTTGCTTTTTCAGCCGCTTCTTTTAAACGCTGCAAAGCCATAGGGTCTTTGCGCAAGTCCACACGCTCTTCGGTTTGAAACTCATTTGCTAACCACTGAATAATTTCATGGTCGAAATCATCGCCACCTAAGTGTGTATCGCCATTGGTAGATTTTACTTCAAACACACCATCACCCATTTCCAAAACCGAAACGTCAAATGTTCCTCCACCTAAGTCGAAAACCGCCACGTGAATATCGCGGTGTTGTTTATCTAAACCGTAAGCCAATGCCGCTGCGGTAGGTTCGTTCAAAATTCTTCTCACCGTCAAACCCGCAATTTCACCGGCTTCTTTAGTTGCCTGGCGTTGTGCATCGTTGAAATAAGCAGGTACAGTAATAACCGCTTCGGTAACGGTTTGCCCGAGATAGTCTTCGGCAGTCTTCTTCATTTTTTGAAGAATAACCGCAGAAAGCTCCTGAGCTGTATAAAGACGACCATCAATATCTACACGCACACTGTCGTTATCGCCCTTCACTACTTTGTAAGGCACACGCGGAATTTCTTTTCCGGCTTCGCCAAAACGAATACCCATAAAACGCTTGATAGAAGAAATGGTCTTCGTTGGGTTAGTAATCGCCTGACGTTTTGCAGGGTCACCCACTTTACGTTCACCATTAGGTAAAAACGCCACAATACTTGGCGTAGTTCTTCTGCCTTCATCATTTTGAATAACTACCGGGTCGTTTCCCTCCATTACCGAAACACACGAGTTGGTGGTTCCTAAGTCAATTCCAATTATCTTTCCCATAAGTCTTTAGTTTTTGTTTGGCGGCTTTAAGGCAATAGCTGTGCCGCAGCAAAAACCGGAAGGGAATATGACAATTTGAAGATTCCATCTGCCAAAAGCCGAAGGAATGATTTTAAATTTTGAAAGATGGGCGGCAAATTGGCAGGCAGGAAGGCAAATGCTATCTGTTCTCTTGAATTTCGAAGGTTACGAATCCTTCAACCACGCCTTCCTGAACTGAAACGTATTTTACACAGGCATTATCGGGTCCATGGTGACACCACTGAATAAATTTTGTCAATAAATCTTCGTCTCCTTCTATTTCTGCATAAACATCTCCGTTTGTCCTATTGCATACAAATCCGTTTACAGAAAGAAGGACAGCCATTTGCTTTGCAGAAGTTCTGTAATTAACTCCCTGCACTTTACCTTGAACCGTAATGTTGTAATGCTTAATCATAAAGGCAAGATGGAGGCTTATCTAATCTTCAGCGTAACCACCGTTAGAATAGCCAGCAGTATTCCTACAATCCAGAAGCGGGAAACGATTTTGCTTTCGTTCATACCCAGCTTTTGATAGTGGTGGTGAAGTGGCGACATCAGGAAGATTCGTTTGCCTTCACCAAATTTTTTCTTGGTGTATTTGAAGTAGCTTACCTGCATTACTACGCTTAGGTTCTCTATCAAAAATATCCCGCACATCACCGGAATCAATAATTCTTTACGAACAATAATGGCGAGTGTAGCTATGATTCCACCGAGTGCGAGTGAACCGGTATCACCCATAAATACTTCGGCAGGATAAGCGTTATACCATAAGAAACCGATGCAGGCACCCACAAAGGCGGCAATAAAAATTACGATTTCTCCCACGTTGGGGATGTACATAATGTCGAGGTAATCGGCAAAAATGATATTACCCGAAACGTAAGCAAAAACTAAAAGTGTAACGCCTATAATAGCAGACGTGCCTGTGGCTAATCCATCAATGCCATCGGTAAGATTAGCTCCGTTGCTCACCGCTGTAATAATAAAAATGACCAGGGGAATAAAAATGAGCCAGGCATATTTGCACCAGTCTTTGTTGATGGCGCAAAGCACCACCGAGTAATCAATCTCATGACTTTTTAAAAACGGAATAGTGGTGGTTGGTGCTTTTTCGGTTACCATGTAATGAACTTTCAGGTTGTCATCGGTAATCTTCGAAATTTTCTCGCTGTCGTATTTGTAAACTTCTCCCTGTGGTATTTCTTCCTTGGTTACTACATTTTTATTGAAGTAAAGCGTAGTGCCTACAATAATTCCCAAACCAACTTGCCCTATAATCTTAAACGTTCCCGCCAATCCTTTTTTGTCTTTCTTAAACACCTTAATGTAGTCATCGGCAAAACCAATTAAACCGAGCCACACCGTAGCTATAAGCATAAGGATGATGTAAACATTCTCAAGTCTTGCAAAGAGCAAAGTTGGAATTAAGATGGAGCCAAGTATGATTAAACCTCCCATGGTTGGTGTTCCCTTCTTTGTATTTTCTCCAGCTAAACCTAACTCTCTAATCGTTTCTCCTATTTGCTTTCTGCGAAGCATTGCAATCAGATTTCCGCCATACAACATTGAGATTACCAACGATAACAACACCGCAGCCGCAGCTCTGAACGAGATGAAGTTGAACAGCCCCGCTCCCGGGAAGTTGTAATGCTGGTCGAGAAAACGAAAGAGATAATAAAGCATAGGTTAAGATTTTTGCATCTTGGTTCTATTACAACTTAATCACTTCTTCTTTAAACTTCTTTCCTCTGTCTTCGTAGTTTTCAAACAAATCGAACGAAGCGCAGGATGGAGATAACAACACGCAATCACCGGGGTTGCCCAGTTGATACGCCATGCGAACTGCATCGCCCATGTTGGTTACGTTTACCATAATGTCTACCATTTTTCCAAACGCAGAATGCAATTTGGTGTTGTCTAATCCAAGACAAATCATACCACGCACTTTCTTTTTTACGAGCGGGTCAAGCACTGCATAATCATTGCCTTTGTCAATACCACCGGCAATCCAAATGATGGGTTTGTTCATGCTTTCTAAAGCATACCAGGTAGAATTTACATTGGTAGCTTTTGAATCGTTGATGAACTCGATGTTGCGCACTTTGGCTACGCTCTCCATTCGGTGTTCCAGCGATTTCATGTCTGATAAACTTTCACGAATCTGCTCCTTACGCAGTCCGTAAACATTAGCTACTATGCCAGCGGCTAATGAGTTGTAAACGTTGTGACGTCCACTTAATCCGAGTTCCTGAATACTCATGGTGAATTGGTTTTGGTTATGGTTTATAATGATGTTTTCGTTTTGTACAAATCCGCCTTCTGCAAAATCTTTATCGTATGCGAAAGGGATTTTCTGTGCTTGGGTTGGATACTTATCCATGTTGCTCATCGTGATTTCATCATCGGCACAGTAGATGAAAAAATCTTTCTCGTTTTGATTCTTCGTAATGTTGAATTTCGAAGTCACATAATTCTGTAACTCGTAATTGTATCTATCTAAATGGTCGGGCGTGATGTTCGTAAGCACTGCCACATTCGGACGAAACTTTTCGATATCATCCAATTGAAAACTTGAAATCTCCAACACGTAGTAATCGAAATTTTCTGTCGCCACCTGGTAAGCAAAACTCTTTCCTATGTTTCCACCTAATCCCACATTCATTCCTCCGCTCTTCATGATGTGGTAAGTAAGAGCAGTAGTAGTTGTCTTTCCGTTCGCTCCTGTAATGCCCACTATCTGCGCATTGGTAAACCACGAACCGAATTCAATTTCACTCACAATCTTGATTCCCTGCTTGCGAATCTTTTTCACCATTTCTGCCTTCTCAGGAATTCCCGGGCTCTTCATTACTACATCGGCATTCAGAATTTTTTCTTCTGTATGTTTTGCTTCTTCGTATTCAATCTTCCACTCTTTTAATTGCGCCTTGTAGTTGTCTTTTATTTTTCCTCCGTCACTTACAAACACATCGTAACCTTGCTTCACGCCAAGCACAGCAGTTCCCAAACCGCTTTCACCTGCACCAAGAATTACGAGACGTTGTTTCATTTTAATTCAATACTGATTGACATTCCTTTCGCAATTTTTTCTCCTACTATACTTTGCTTAATCACGTTTCCTCTTCCACTTACCAATATTTTAAGTCCTAAACTTTCCAATTGATACAATGCATCTTTCAAACTCATTCCTATTACATCGGGCACTGTTTGATTATTGATTTCATTTTCTGCCAACAGAACTTTATTTCCGTTTGTTGAAGCAGTTGCGTATTCGGTATTTACATTATTCACTTTGGTACCGAGAAAAGCATAGATGTTTTTTATGTCGGCAGAATTTCCTTTTTGAATGCGCGGCAATTTGTTTTCCATAGCCACTTGTTCATTCACAGCTTTGTGCATATTCAAATTGAGTGAGTAAACTTTGTCAGCCACTTCTTTGAAAATTGAACCTGCCACTACGTTGCCGTAATAACCATTTGCACTTGGCGAGCTAATCATCACAATCATGCTGTATTGTGGATTTTCAGCAGGGAAATAACCGCAGAAAGAAGCGCGATAATCTTTCTTCCCTTCGCTTGTATATCCTTTCTTTCCTTGCGCAATAACCGCTGTTCCGGTTTTTCCTGCTACATGCAGATAATCAGTTTTCAAATTCGTAGCAGTTCCGTTCTCCACCACACCAACCAACATTCCTCTCAGTTGTTGAATTGTTTTTTCGCTGCAAACTTTTGAATTCAAAACAGTAGTTGTAGTTGAGTCAACGGTGGTGTTGTATTCTTTAACTCTTGCAATCATATATGGCTGAACCATCGTGCCGTTGTTAGCAACAGCATTGTAGAACATCAATGTATGAAGCGGAGTAATTGCTAATTCGTAACCGTGTGCGATGTAAGCGGCAGAAACACCACTCCACATTTTCGGGTCGTGCAAAATTGGTTTTGCTGCACCCGGCAATTCAATATGTATTGGTTTCGAAAAACCAAAATCAACCAAGTGCTTGTAGAATTTTTCTTTGAGTGCCGAATAATTTTTGTCAGCTAACGTAGCCACTGCCACATTGCTCGATTCTTCAAATGCACGCTGAACAGTCAACTCAGGTGTTTCAGGAGTATCGTGGTCAGAAATTACTTTGTTGTAAACTTTGTAATGACCATCGCCAACAAAAACTTTTGTATTAGCGGTTACCAAACCATCTTCCATCATGCTGGCGTAAGACGCTAACTTGAAAGTAGACCCCGGCTCGGTTGCTTCACCCACTGCGTAATTGAAAACTTCACCGTAAGTAGAATCTTTAACCAAACCGAGATTTGCCATAGCTTTAATCTTTCCGGTTTTCACTTCCATCAATACCACACAACCGTGGTCGGCAGCATGATGTTGCAAAGCGCGCATCAGTGCATCTTCGGCAACGTCCTGTAACTCTACATCAAGCGTGGTATAAATATCTCTGCCGGGTTGAGGAGCAATTTCTTCTTTGCTATCGAGAGGAATAGTTACACCGCCTGCAATCTTCTGCACCATAACGGTTCCTTCTTTTCCTTTCAAAATAGAATCGAACTGCTTTTCAATTCCAAACACTCCACCATTATCGTTGATAGAACCGATAGAACGTTTTGCCAATTGCACAAAAGGGTTCAATCGTTTATCTTCTTGCAGCGCAATCATTCCACTCTTGTATTGACCTTCACGAAGCATGGGCCACAACTTCATTTCGTTTAACTGATTGTAAGTGACATTCCGCTTCAACAGGTAGTAACGACTTTTCTTTTTGCGCTCGCGCACTAAATCATTTTTGTATTGGGTAGCATTTTTCTCAGGAAACATTTGCGCCAATAGCATGGAAACGCCGTCAACATTTTCCAGAAAAACTTCTTTGTGCAGATAAGTTGTTTTGAAATCAATTCTAATGTCGAACGTAGGAAGAGTGGTGGCGAGCAAACGACCATCTTCGCTGTAAATATTTCCGCGCTCCGCTAAAATTGTTTTTGGGAAAATGGTGAGTGAATCGGCAAGTGAACGATAGTATTTGCCTTGATACGTTTGTATATAAAACGCACGACCAATAATGGCTAGTCCTAATAAGAAAATAAACGCGAAGCCCAGATAGGCTCTCAGTAAGATTTCGCGTTTTTTGTTTGCTGCCATAGTGCGTTTTAGACAATACTTTATACTTCCGAATTTCGGTGGTTGCTCATCCGTTCCCGTTTGTCGGGAGTATTTTCAGGAGATGAGCTTTCACTTGATTCAGCATGTTTATTCTTTAACTTCTATTTTATAAGGGGGTATTCTCAGTTCCTTTAGCCCTTGTGTGTTTACCAATTTTGCCACTTCGCTTTGTTTGCTTTTTTGCATTAAGCTACTGGTG
>CANJRM010000086.1 GCA_947476645.1 Bacteroidota bacterium | reverse complement strand
TCACGGTCTGTTACGATTTTAACGGATGATACTTCTCCGAATTGTTGAAAAAGATCTTTCAACTGACCTTCCGATGCACGGAAGCTGATGTTTGCTACGTAAATGTTCATTGTTTTGAAAATAAATGATGAAAAAAAAAGTTTACTAAATGTTTTTTATAAAATAAAAAAGCGCCCTGTTTTGCAGAACGCTTTTAAAGTTCTATGAAAGTTTGTTTAAAATTATGATTTAGGAGGACGGGCTTCGTTTACCACTAAATCTCTTTCGTTAAAAGAAGTGCCGTTTAATTGAGCAATAGCTGCGGCTCCTTCAGAGTCGTTTGCCATTTCAACAAAACCGAATCCACGGCTTCTGCCGGTATCGCGGTCTGTTACGATTTTAACGGATGTTACTTCTCCGAATTGTTGAAAAAGATCTTTCAACTGACCTTCCGATGCACGGAAGCTGATGTTTGCTACGTAAATGTTCATTGTTTAAAAATTCTGATTAAAAAATACTGCTTTAAAGACCTTTCAAATTGTTGGTGCTGATTGGAAGCTTCAGACCTTAAATTTCAAAAAAAATTTTTAAATGCGGCATCAAAGATAAATTAAAAACCGAATTAAGAAATTTTCTTTTAGGGTTCGGGTTTTTTAACCTCTTTCTAAAGTTCACGCGTTTTGCGTTTACAGCTTTACCCAAAATATCTGTTTCAATATTTCAAACCGATATTTTTTGCATGTTTGCCAAGCTAACCGTTTAACCATTCATGAAAAAAATATTAGTAGCCAACCGAGGGGAGATTGCACTGCGCGTAATGAAGAGCGCGCGCGAAATGGGAATTAAAACAGTAGCTGTTTTTTCCGATGCCGACAGAAATGCTCCACACGTTCGCTATGCCGATGAAGCAGTGAACATTGGTGCTTCGCCTTCGAAAGAAAGTTATTTACGTGGCGATAAAATTATTGAAGTCGCAAAAAGGTTGGGCGTGGATGCTATTCATCCGGGCTATGGATTCCTGAGCGAGAACGCAGCTTTTGCAAAACTGGTAGAGCAAAACAAAATCACTTTTATAGGACCTACTCCCGAAGCCATTGAAATAATGGGTAGTAAACTGGCGGCAAAAGAAACGGTTAAAAAATTCAACATTCCAATGGTGCCCGGAAGTGAGGGCGCTATTACCGATGTGAAAGAAGCAAAGAAACTGGCAGAGAAAATCGGCTATCCGGTTTTAATAAAAGCAAGTGCCGGTGGTGGCGGAAAAGGAATGCGTGTGGTGAATTCAGCCGATGAACTCGAAGAACAAATACAACGCGCGCAAAGCGAAGCGTTAAGTGCTTTTGGTGACGGCAGTGTGTTCATTGAAAAATATGTGGCATCGCCCAAGCATATTGAAGTGCAGATACTTGGAGATAACTATGGCAACATTGTTTATCTCTTCGAGCGGGAATGCTCGGTGCAGCGCAGACATCAGAAAGTTGTAGAAGAAGCTCCCAGCTCTTGTCTGACTCCCGAAAAAAGAAAAGCCATTGGCGAAGCGGCTGTGCAGGTAGGGCAATCGTGTGCTTACATCGGTGCAGGCACCGTTGAGTTTTTGGTTGATGAGCAACTGAATTTTTATTTTCTGGAAATGAATACGCGTTTGCAGGTGGAGCATCCTGTAACTGAAATGGTAACGGGAATTGATTTGGTGAAAGAGCAAATTAAAATTGCGCGTGGTGAAAAACTAAGCTTCACGCAAAGGGATTTACAACTGCGCGGACATGCAATTGAACTTCGTGTTTATGCCGAAGACCCGCTGAATAATTTCTTGCCCGACATTGGCAAGTTGATTCAATACATAAAACCCGAAGGACCAGGAGTGCGTGTTGATGACGGCTACGAAGAAGGAATGGACATTCCTATTTACTACGATCCCATGCTTTCGAAGTTGGTGGCGTATGGCAAAGACAGAACGGAAGCCATTGACCGTTTGATTCGCGCGATTGACAGTTATAAAATTACGGGAGTGAAGAATACGCTCGGCTTCGGAAAGTTTGTTTTGCGTCATCCTGATTTTGTTTCAGGAAAGTTTGACACCAATTTTGTTGGTAAGAATTTTAAACCTGAATATTTGAAAAGCGAGAACGCTGATGAAATGGAAATTGCAGCTTTAGTGGCTGAACGAATTTTTTCAGGCAAAGCATCAAAGAACAAAAATGGAACTGCTTCTAAACACAATAATTCTAAAGAAGGGGTGAGCAATTGGGTGAAACAACGAAGTTCGTATCGCGATTAAATTTGTGCCACAATAAAACGCAGCAATAGCGCGTTTACTATCTGATGAAAAAAATCTCTGTTGCTTTTCTTTTCTTGTTTGTAAGCGGCTTTTTGTTTGCTCAAAAACTGAACAAGCCCAAACCCACTCCGGTTATAAAAGAAAATCATTCGCTGCTTAAAACAGATTTGCAGAAAATAAAATTGCTTGAAGACACGCTCCATAGATTGTCGAATGCGCTTACTTACGACACATTACTTGCCATTCGACAAAAATCCTGCTATGCTTTTATTCCAAAATTAGTTGCTGCGCTAAAATTCGACAACTCCTTCTACTATCCTTTCGATTCGTTTGAAACGGTTTCAAAAATTTATGCGCCCGATAGTTCGTTTCGGATTTTTACCTGGCAATTGGTCTTACCTAAAGGTCATTTTCGTTACTACGGTTTAATACAAATGCGCACAACCAAACTCAAAATGTTTCCATTGTATGATTTGAGTGATACCATGCAATATGAGCCGCAGTTAGTTACCACTAATGAAAACTGGTATGGTGCATTGTACTATGGTATTGTTCAAAAGCAGGCAGACACAAAAGCCATTTACACCATCTTTGGTTTTGAAGGTGCCGATGCCATTACGCGAAGAAAAGTAATTGAGATATTAACCTTTGATGCAAATGGCAAACCAAAATTCGGTGCGCCACTTTTTATTGCGAAGTATGATGAAGACTCAATACGTTATAAGGGAACAGATACACTCAGTCGTTTTTTTATCGAGTATAAATACAAAGCGCCAACGGTAATGAACTACGACAAAAAACTTGAGATGATTGTGTTTGACCATGTGGCTCCACCAAACGATAAAGGTAAAGGAGCTACTTTCAGTTATGTGCCTGATGGCACTTACGAAGGTTTTGTTTGGAAAAACAATTACTGGAACTGGGTTGAAAATGTTTTCACGTTTGGAATTAACGAGAACGACAACCCGCCTATTCCCGTTCCTTTATATGGCGAACCGAGCCGTCAACCTGAATTGCCGAAATAGAAAAATCAAAGAGAGAGTTACACAAAGGCGCGAAGCCGTAAAGATTAAATCACCGGAATAGGCAAGACAGGCGCAATCATTTTTTTGACTACACTAACCGCATAATCAATTTCTTCTTTTGTGTTGTACTTGCTGAACGAAAAGCGAACCGCTTTACGATTTGGATTGGCACCAATAGCTTCTAACACATGTGAACCTTTTTCTGAACCGGAACTACAGGCACTGCCACCGCTTGCCGCCACACCGGCCATGTCTAAATTAAACAGTGTGAGTTCTGCTTTTTCGCAAGATGGCAAGGAAACGCTGAGCACTTTGTAGTTGCTGCCTTCGTCAGAAATATCACCATTAAAATCAACTCCTTCAATTTCAGTTTTGAGTTTGTCCATCATGTAATGTTTCAAACCTGAAATGTATTTCTTGTTTTCATCACCATATTCAAGTGCAAGTTCGAGTGCTTTACCTAAACCAACAATGCCGTAAACATTCTCAGTGCCTGCGCGCATGTTGCGCTCCTGTGCGCCACCATCAATAAATGGTTTTATAGCCGCTTCGCCATTGATGTAAATAAAGCCAACACCTTTAGGTCCGTGGAATTTATGCGCGGAGCCGCTTAAAAAATGAATCTTCATTTTCTGCACATCGAATGGAAAATAACCAATCGTTTGCACCGTATCTGAATGAAATATTGCCTGATGCATTTTGCAGATTTCAGCAACCGCTTCGAGGTTAAGCATGGTTCCTATTTCATTATTTGCATGCATTAAACTAACGAGTGTTTTTTTGTCGCTTGTCTTCAACAAATTTTCAAGGTCGTTTAAATCCACTCTTCCTTTTTCATCCAGTTTCACATAGTCAACCTGAATGCCTTCATGTGCCATTGTTTCCACCGAATGCAAAACACAGTGATGTTCAATGCGCGAAGTGATAATTCTTTTCACTCCCAAATCGCGAACCGAACATTTAATAATCGTATTGCTGGCTTCTGTTCCTGAGCCGGTAAAAAAAACTTCGGCTGTAGATGCGTTGAGATATTTTGCTACTACCTTTCTGGCTTTCTCTACAGCAGCTTTCGCTTTTCTTCCATACGAATGGATAGAGGAAGGATTACCGAAATGCTCCGTAAGGTAGGGCAACATTTCGTCCAGCACTTCTTTGCTGAGTGGAGTCGTAGCTGCATTATCGAGATAAACCTTCATGAGTTGCGAAAATAATTATTTGGTCGAGCGAGTAGAATTATGAAACCAGAACAGTCTGTCATCCTGAGCCTGTCGAAGGATTTAAAAGGAAGATGCTTCGACAAGCTCAGCATGACATTTCCATTTATACCGCTACTTCAGCAGCAATATGCGGATGCGGGTTGTAGTTCTTCAATTCAAAATCTTCAAACTTAAAATCGAAAATATCCTTCACCGAAGGATTGATATGCATTTGCGGTAAGTCGCGAAAATCGCGGCTCAGTTGAAGTTTCGCCTGCTCCACATGATTAGAGTAAAGATGCACATCGCCAAAGGTGTGAACAAAATCACCAAGACCTAAATCGCAAACCTGCGCAATCATCATCGTCAGCAAAGCATACGATGCAATATTAAAAGGCACTCCTAAAAACACATCGGCACTACGCTGATAAAGCTGACAACTCAACTTGCCTTCACTCACGTAGAACTGAAACATAGTGTGACAAGGTGGCAAAGCCATTTCTTCAATGTAAGGAACGTTCCATGCGCTTACAATCAATCTGCGCGAGTGAGGATTCTTTTTTATCTGCTGAATGAGATTTGTAATCTGGTCAATTGATTGTCCGTTAGCCGCAGGCCAACTTCTCCATTGGTAACCATACACGGGTCCTAGGTTTCCCCACTGTATTGCAAACGCATCATCACTCGCAATTTTTTGCGCAAATGCTTTTATGTCTTCGCCACCAAAAGCTTCGCTCTTCTTATAGGTTTCATAAGGCCAATCGTCCCAAATGCGCACTCCGTTTTGGCAGAGGTATTGAATATTGCTTTCGCCTTTTAAGAACCAAAGCAATTCGTGAATAACCGCTTTGGTAAAAATTTTTTTGGTAGTGAGCAACGGGAATCCTTCTTCTAAACTAAACCGCATTTGATAACCAAACACGCTGGTGGTACCTGTGCCGGTGCGGTCGTCTTTCCAAACGCCTGTATTAATTATATGTCTTAGTAAATCGTGGTACTGTTGCATTCGGTGCTAAAATAAAAATATCGTTCCGAAGCTTCGGAACGATATTCACGTAGTGTGGAATTAAAACATAAACAGCAGACAAAAGTTAACCCTCATTCTTATTTTTGAAACATAAATTGAAACTCATGCTCAATCACTCACTCTCCGAAATTTATGAAAGAAACCTACTTCAACTAAAAGATGAAATCAATTTGTATAACGATGAAAATGGGTTGTGGTCGGTGCGCGGTCAAGTCAGCAACTCTGCAGGAAATTTGTGTCTGCATTTAATCGGCAACCTCAATCATTTTATTGGAGCAACCTTGGGCAACACGGGTTATGTGCGCCATCGCGAAAGCGAATTTACTTCTAAAAATATTCCGCGCGAAAATCTGTTGACTGAAATTGATAAAACAATTGAAGTAATTAAAAACATGTTCAGCAAAATGAAAGAAGAAGATTTTGCAAAAGAGTTTCCTCTTTTAAAACACGATAAACGAGTAAGCACCGAAGAAATGCTTCTTCATTTATTGGCTCACCTGAATTATCATATCGGACAGATTAATTACCACAGAAGGTTGGGTTAGCCTGTAATTGCTTTTATCCCCGGCAACTCTTTCCCTTCAAAATATTCGAGCATGGCACCGCCACCGGTAGAAACATAACTCACTTTGTCAGCCAAATTGAATTTATGAACGGCTGCAACGCTGTCGCCACCGCCTACTAAACTGAAAGCGCCTTTTGATGTAGCCAGTGCCACCGCTTCGGCAATTGCTTTTGTGCCGTGTTGAAATTTCTCCATTTCAAAAACACCCATGGGTCCGTTCCACAAAATTATTTTGGAAGAAAGAATCACTTGTGTGAAATCGTAAACCGCATTGTTCGCAATATCCAATCCCATCCAGCCATCCGCAATTTCATTGCTGTTTGCAGTCGCAGTATTTGCAGCGGCATCAAACTTATCGGCAATCACACTGTCAACGGGCAAAAGGAGATTTACATTTTTTGCTTTTGCTTTTTCAATCAATTGCAGAGCAAGTTCGAGTTTATCTTCTTCCACCAAACTGTTTCCGATTTTACCTCCCATGGCTTTAAAGAAAGTGTAAGCCATGCCACCACCAATCAAAATATTGTTGGCTTTATCTAACAGATTTTCGATGATGAGAATTTTATCACTCACCTTTGCTCCACCAAGAATGGCAGTGAAAGGCACATCGCTACTCTTCAAAACTTTCTCGGCACTCGCTACTTCATTCGCCATCAGGTAACCGAACATTTTATTCTGCTCCGAAAAATAATTGGCAACGATGGTGGTAGAAGCGTGTGCACGATGCGCGGTTCCGAAAGCATCATTCACATACACATCGCCATGCTTCGAAAGTTTTTCTGCAAAAGCGGCATCGCCTTTTTCTTCTTCTTTATAGAAACGAAGATTCTCCAACAACAAAACTTCTCCAGTTTTTAATGAAGATGAAAGAGTAAACGCTTCATCACTCACACAATCAGCTACAAACTTTACATCAAGCCCAAGCAGTTCAGAAGTTCTTTGCACAGCATGTTTCAAGGTGTGCTTCGCAAAATCAACCGTGCCGTCTTCTTTCAGTTTTTTCAACGGTCTTCCGAGATGGCTCATCAGTATCACGCTTCCGCCATCGTTCAAAATTTTTTGAATGGTAGGAACCGCCCCACGAATGCGGCTGTCGTCTGTTATGTTGTATTGTTTATCAAGAGGAATATTAAAATCCACGCGAACTAAAGCGCGTTTGCCTGCAAAGTTGAAATGCTCAACGGTTTTTAAACTCATGATTCAATTTTTAGTGGTGCGAAAGTAATTTTTCACCGAAAATGGTTTCAATCTTTTACATTCGCTAAACAATAAACTAATTATTGTAGCATGAAAATTAGTGAGAATAACATAAGCGAAGCGAATCTTAAACCCACCAAAATGTTTGTGGATATGAATTCGTTTTTTCCGAGTTGCGAGCAGCAGGTAAATTACTGGCTGCGCGGAAGACCGGTGGGCGTTTGTGTTTATACAGGTCAGCACGGTTCGGTGATTGCATTGTCGAAAGAAGCAAAGGCAAAGGGAATAAAAGCCGCGCGGCTTTCGGAAGTGATGAAGTATCATCCTGAATTTGTTCCGCTCGAAACCAACCCAAATCGTTATCGTGAATTTCACAAACGAATTATGAAAGTGCTTCGAAGTTTTTCGAACGAAGTAATTCCTTTCAGTATCGATGAAGCGGCTATTGATTTTTCTTCGTACCAATTGGTGTATAAAGATATGGAGCAATTGGCTAAAGACATCAAGAAGAAAATTAAAGAAGATGTTGGTGATTTTTTTACCTGCTCTATCGGCATTGCACCCAATGAATTTTTAGCGAAGCTCGGAACAGAATTACAGAAGCCAAACGGCTTAGTGATTATCACTCCCGATAATATTGATTCGGTTCTTTCAAAGTTAAAACTCACCGATCTTCCCGGCATTTCTAAAAACATGGCTTTGCGCTTGGTAACAGGTGGAATTTATTCTCCGCTCGAACTGCGCCACGCGCCACCCGACAAAGTAAAACGCGCCTGCAAAAGTATAGTGGGGGAGTTCTGGCATTACCGCTTAAACTTTAAAGAGGTGGACATGTGGCACGATAAGCAATATGGAAGCATGCAAGCCATGCGACAGATTTCAAATGAGCAGCGTGCTTCGGTGGAAACGTTGAACGATATTCTGTATGCGTTGTGTTTGCAATTGGAAAAACGAATGATGACGCAGAAAGTATTTTGTCACTCGCTTGGGTTTTCGTTTAGCTATGAAAACGGTTACGGATGGGAAGACCGTGTGAACACCGAAACACCCTTGCAAGGCGGAGAGGACTTGCGACAAATTATTCTCGCGCGCATGAAAGTGTTTGAAACAAAACTCAATGGGGAGCGCATTTTGAACAACGATGTTACACGAATGAGTATTTGGACTTCGGGATTTGTACAGGAAGGTTTGCAGCAATATTCCATGTTTGAAAACCGTGCGAAAGAAGACAAACTGCGAAGAACCGTTTACAACGTGCGCGATAAATTCGGCTTTGAAAAAATACAATCAGCAGCAGAACTGCTCGATAAACCAGTGATGAAAGATGTAATTGGTTTTGGTTCAATAAAAGATTTGAGTGATGACGTTTACGCCAAATAACTTTACGTGCCGAGGTAAGACTTCAAATGCTTACAGCGCGAAGATGTTTTTAATCGTGTCAATGCTTTATCTTTTATCTGGCGTACACGCTCGCGTGTAAGATCAAAACGATTTCCGATATCGTCTAAACTCATCGGCTCTTCCATTCCTATTCCAAAAAAAAGTTTTACCACTTCTGCTTGTTTTCCGGGAAGTATAGTGAGCGTGCGTTCAATTTCGCAATGCAAAGATTCTTTGAAGGTAACTTGCTTATCGGCTGATTCAGCATGAGGATTCTCCAACACATCAAGCAACGAATTTTCTTCGCCTTTTACAAAAGGAGCATCCATAGAAACGTGTCTGCCTGCCACACCAATAGTGGCACGCACTTCATCAATTTCAATGTTCAGCAGACTGGCTAATTCTTCGGGAGTTGGTTCGCGTTCAAATTCCTGTTCAAGTTGCACAAACGCTTTATTGATTTTATTCAGCGCGCCAACTTTGTTCAGCGGCAAACGAATAATGCGCGACTGCTCTGCCAACGCCTGCAAAATAGATTGACGAATCCACCACACGGCATACGAAATAAATTTGAAGCCGCGCGTTTCGTCAAATCGTTCAGCGGCTTTTATCAAACCCAAATTCCCTTCGTTAATTAAATCGGCAAGGGTGAGCCCTTGGTTTTGATATTGCTTGGCAACCGAAACCACAAAGCGAAGATTGGCTTTAGTGAGTTTCTCCAGTGCGTTGGTATCGCCTGTTTTGATTTTGCGTGCCAGTTGCACTTCCTCATCGGCAGTCAACAATTCAACGCGGCCTATTTCCTGTAAATACCTTTCTAATGAAGCACTCTCACGATTGGTGATGCTCTTCGTAATCTTAAGCTGGCGCATAAGCGGTAAAATTTATTTCAATAATGTGTGTCAGGCACTAAAGAAATAAGTTTAATCCATACATAAAAGCGTTGTAACAGAGATTTTTTGCGTTTCCCATTTTAACTTCCCTAAAATTGCGGCATGCAAAAAAACGATACAGAAATATTTTTCTCTTCTCTGCAGGAAAGTATTTCTCAAAATCAATTCATAAAACTTACGCTTAGCGACAGACGTTACAAAAGCAACGAACTCAAAAATGTTTTTGTAAAACCTGTTCAACTCAAATCAGGATTCAACCTTTCGTTTGTGTATCGGTATCCTACTAAAGACGTTACCAAAAACTATGAAGTTACGGAAGCAATCACCACGCTTCAACACATGCTCGACAAAGATTTTTTCAAAGCCGATTTGTTTACCATAGCAAAAGATTTTCACCTCACGATTACCAAAAACGGCAAAATAATTCTCACGCAAAAGTCGGCAGTAATTACTGAGCCGCCTTCTACCGAACACGACAAAACCAAGAAGCGTTACGTAAAGCCCGAGAACAATATTTATTTGTGTGAACTCGGTATTACTTCTGCCGAAGGAAAAGTGAAGAGCGATAAACAGGATAAATTTCGTCAGATAAATAAGTATGTAGAAATTGTAGAGAGCATTGTTGAATCGGCAGCGCTGCCTGCCAATTTTCAAATTGCCGACATGGGCGCGGGAAAAGGTTATCTCACTTTTGCTTTGTATGATTATCTCACTAACGTTCTAAATCTTAGTCCGCAAATTACCGGCATTGAAATGCGACAAAATTTGGTGGACACCTGCAATCAAATTGCGCAGAAGGCAAACTTCACGAAACTGAATTTCCAAACCGGTTCAATTGACACTGCTGAGTTGCCTGCAACAGATATGCTGATTGCACTTCACGCTTGCGATACTGCCACTGACCATGCAATTTACCGCGGAATAAAGGCAGAAGCTAAAGTGATTATTTGTGCGCCTTGTTGCCACAAGCAAATCAGAAAGCAGATTCATCCTGCTAACGATTTAAAAGCCATTACGCAATTCGGAATTCTCGAAGAGCGCCAATCGGAAATTCTTACGGATACTATTCGCGCGCTTATTTTAGAAGCACATGGCTACAAAACAAAAGTGTTTGAATTCATTTCTACTGAACATACTCCAAAAAATATTTTAATTGTTGGTGTGAAAACAAACACAGAAAAAATTCTTCGGAAAGAAATTTTAGAGCAAATCAAAAATTTGAAAGCGATGTTCGGAATTGAACAGCATGAGTTGGAAAAAATGATGGAGATATAGTAGCGAAACCGTTTACTGCTTCATCAACTTATCATACTTACTTGAATTGCTGGGGTCGCATCTGCGAAGAACTGTAATAGCTTTTGCTTTCTCTCCCATATCTGCTCCTGAAAAAACATTGACCAATTCATCGCTCTTCGCCTGAAAGAACACAGCCAGCAAAACTGCATTCGGATTATCGCGCGCAATCTTGTCGAGTTTGTCCAACGAATTCAAAATATTTTGACGAGCCACTGCGGGCTTATCATAAAAATTATCCATTCCCGAATAGTGATAATCATACAACACTTGCTTGTACGCATCATACTTACTTGCCATCAAATTATTAATCAGCCAATAGCGATTGCGTTGTCCGTCAAATGGTTTCCATCCTTTTGAATCCGGTGCGCTGGTAGGCACATTGTTCATGATTTGCTCTGCCAGCGCAAAATATTTTGCGCCACCACCTTTCGAAAAACTTTCATAGTCCATACCAATCATTAGGTAGGCATAAAAACCAAGAATTGAAGTAAGGTTTGAATTGTATTGCGTTACATTAAAATCAAGCGGCTGATTTTGCGAGTAAGTAAGTATGCAATCCTTGTCAATAAAATTGAACATGGGTGAGTTGTAACTGCTGTTAAACACAGGTCGCGACAACTGAATGGTGATGCTGGCGTTATATACATCCTGAGCCGAAGGCGCTTCGAGCGTAATGTAAATACTGCATTCAATTTTTTCTTCGGCTGTAAACTGGTCGTTCGTCCAGCTCTTCGAATTCATAAATTCATTCAAAGATGTTTGCATATTGGCGAAAACTGCAGGGTCAACGCCTACAGCTTTTTGCGAGTTAACAGTCAATTGGCAACGAAGTTCCTGTGCGTTCGATGCAAAAGCTATTACCAAAAATGTAACAAGCGCAATTACTTTAAACTTCATTTTATTTTTTCAGAATTTGGTTTACAAACGCTACAATATCTTTTGCCACTTCGGTCTTACTTTTCAAATCAAATTTAGTCACATTTCCTTCTTTGTCAATGATAGTAATTTTGTTGGTGTCGTTTTTAAAACCCGCACCTTCATCGCGCATGGAATTCAAAACAATAAAATCAAAATTCTTCTTCTTCAGTTTCTCTATAGCGTTTTGTTCTTCGTCATTTGTTTCCAAAGCAAAACCCACAACAATTTGATTTTCCTTTTTCTGTTTCCCTAACTCCAGTGCAATGTCTTTTGTCTTTACCAATTCAATTGAAAACTCCTCTTCCTTCTTTTTAATCTTTGTTGCACTTGGAAACTTAGGAGTATAATCAGCCACCGCTGCAGCAAACACTATAACATCTGCACTTGAAAAATATTGTGTACAGGCTTTAAACATTTCTGCTGCGGTTTCAACAGTAATTTGTTTGATGGAATTGTTCGAAGGATTCAGACTTGTAGCTCCTTTTATCAAGGTAACTTCATTACCTGCTTCTGCAAATTCTTCGGCAATGGCAATTCCCATTTTACCCGAGGAGTGATTGCCAATAAATCGCACGGGGTCAATGGGCTCGTGAGTAGGACCTGCAGTAATTAAAATTTTCATTGGGGACAATGCTAAGCGAAATAATCTTTCAAATGCATCATGATGTGTTCGGGCTCTGCCATTCTTCCATCGCCTGTTAAGCCGCTGGCAAGTTCTCCGTTTTCAACGGGAATAAGAATGTTACCATAACTAAGCAACAAATCAATATTGTGTTTCACGCTCTTGTGTTTCCACATATCTAAATCCATAGCAGGAGCAAAAAACACCGGACACTTGGCAGAAAGGTAAGTGGCAAGCAACATATTATCGCACATGCCCAGCGCCATTTTTGCTATCGTATTTGCCGATGCCGGGGCAATCACCATAGCATCTGCCCACAAGCCCAACTCCACATGGCTGTTCCATGTTTCGGCATTGTTAGTGAAATCTGTAATCACAGGATTTTTACTGAGCGTAGAAAGTGTGAGGGGTGTAATAAACTGAGAAGCCGAAGCAGTGAGAATTACTTTCACTTCTGCTCCGGCTTTTATAAGTTGACGAATTAAGATTGCTGATTTATATGCGGCTATTGAACCGCAAACTGCAAGAACTATTTTTTTTCCTTTTAGCTTGCTCATAGAGCAAAAATTAGTTTGCCGTTGGCTCTTCTATTACACGAACCGAAAGTTCATCGTTCTGATATTCTTTGGTTGCAAGAATAGAAGCATGAGGAAGTTTTTCGTAGAACTTCGAAATTTCAATCTGCTCACGGTTCTCGTGAATTTCTTCGAGGTTATCGGTATGCGATGCAAAATCTTCCAGCTTGGAGTGCAACTCTTCCTTAATTTCTTTCGAAATTTGGTTTGCTCTTCTCGAAATGGTATAAATAGCTTCGTAAACATTACCTGTTTTCTTAGCCATTGCTTCCAGGTTTTGCGTTTCAATCAGCGGACTGATTTGAGTCATTTTGATTTTTTTCAGCTTATCCATTTGATTTCAGTTTTTTGATTAGTTCTGTTGAATTATTGAAAATCCGTTCTGCCTCTTTAATGTATCGGCTGTTTGGAAAACGGTCGACAAAGGTATAATAAGTTTTCACAGTTTGCTCTAGTGACGGAAGTTTATCCTTACTTTTTTTGTCCTCGCTAATAAGGAAATTGTTCTTCACAATCAGGAAATAGGCCTTTTCGTTCCATTTAACCAATTGCTCCAGTTCCTTTTTATCGGTAATCTGGGTTTGCTGAGCCGCCAGTTCATTAAAGAAAACACGGAAATACTTTTCCTTGTCTTCTGGGGGTGCAATTTCAGCCCATTCAAAAGCACTTTGCACAGACTCAAAATGCGATTGTGCCGCATAACCTTCTGCTTCTTTCAACGATTTACTACCACTGAATTTATACTTGAAAGTATTGAAGCTTTTAACCACATTGTTGAATCGCTCTGACTTACGGGCAGGAATAGAGTTTTGCGCATACTTGTATCTCGCCTTCACAATCATAAAAGTCACTTTCTCTCCTTCATTAATATCCGGAAAATCGCGAAGAATATTTTCGTAAGAAGTAGCTGCTGCTTTGTAATTAGAAGTCTTGTAATAAAGGTCGGCAGCATTGAGCGCCTTCTTCTCTAACTTTTTTCTGAGCTTCTCTACCGACTCGTTACACTCTTTCAAATACTTGCTATCGCTATACATGTTCAGAAACAGTTCATACGACTCCAATGCTTTGTAAGTGTAGGTTTGGTCTAGTTCCGGCTTTGGCGAAAGCATTTGAAAACTCTTCGCATGCATATACAAGCACTCTTCTGAATACTGACTGTTTGGATATAAATCGTAAAAGTTTTTGAAGTGGTAAGCCGAAATCATGTAGTCGCCTTGCTTGTAATTGGCGTATGAATACATGTAGTATAAATCTTCAGTGCTTTCGCGTCCTTTCATTAAACCAATCAACTCTTCAAAAATGGGAATACACTTGAAATATTCCTTCTTGTTATACCAGAAAATAGCTTTGTTCTTTTTGTAAACGAGGTCATTGCTCTTTAATACTTTTTCTGGCGTTTCGCACGAAGAAGTAAAAAGCAATACTGCATATGCCACAGGCAAAAGGCAAAACTTAAAAAAACGGGAAATGAGTGAACTGTAAATCTTCATAGAAAGGGGCGCAAATATAGATTTCATTTCGGTTTATAGTAATTACACTCCTACGAACGAAATGCAGGCAAAATATTGTTTAAAACGG
>CANJRM010000085.1 GCA_947476645.1 Bacteroidota bacterium | reverse complement strand
TATAGTCCCTGCACTTTTTGCCCATGCCCAATCAGGTGTTTGAGCAAACGTAAGTGTCGGTAGTAAGAGAAAAAGTAAGATTGTTCTCATTGTCAACAAATGTAATCTTAAACGGTTACTGTCGCGGTGCGTTAAACTTGCCGCTAACTTATAAATATGCGAAAGTTCCAAGCTCCTAAAAAGATAAAACTTTCGCTTTTTGTCCTATTACAGGACAAAATACGAAAGTTTTGCATTTCGCATTTTGTCTTCCGCTTTTATAAATCTAAATCTTCTATCGGGCTTTCGATTCTGCTTAAATCGCGTATGGTTACATGCAAATAGCGCAGTGTAGTTTTTAAATCGTTATGCCCCAATATCTTTTGTATGTAGGTAATATCTACTCCTTTATCGAGCAGGTGTGTAGCGTAACTATGCCGCAGGGCATGTATGCTGCCGGGTTTGTTCACCTTTGCTTTTTTCTTGGCTGCCGCAAGTATTAATTGTATGCTTCGTGTGCTGTAAGGCTCTCCAGGATATTGCCCTTCAAAAAAATACAGTGCAGGCTTATATTCTTTATAATACATACGCAGGTATTTAAGCGTTGTAGGACTTAAGGGCACTATGCGGTCTTTTTTTCCTTTAGCCGCTTTAATATTTACAACCATCCGGTTACTGTCAATTTCTGCCACTTTTAGTTTGGCTACTTCGCTTACCCGCAGTCCGCTGCTGTAACTTAAAAGCAGGATGGTTTTATGCTTTACATTGGTTACTGCTTTTAGTATTTTTTCAATATCTTCTTTACTGAACATGCGCGGTATTTGCAGCGGCTCCTTGGGTCGGGGTAAATTAAACAGCATTTTATTTTTGCCTAACACCTGTTCGTAGTAAAACTTAATAGCACTGATATGGCTGTTCATATCGCTTTCGCTGCACTGTTTTTTTTCGAGCCGCCACAGCAAATATTTTTCAATAGTTTCTTTACTTACTTCTTCGGCTTTATATTTTTTGCCTATGGTGTAGAAATATTCTTTTAAATGATTGCCGTAGTTTATGCCGGTAAGTGCACTATAACCTTTCAGTTTTAGTTTATCAGCAACTGCTTTTAGCTTTTGCCTGATAGCTGCATCGGGTGTAGTGGTTATGTGGCTGGCTTCTTTAGGACTAAGTTTAAATCGTTCGCGGTATGTATCATTATCAGCCACATGCCACACCTTTAAACTGTTGCTCCACTTTACACCCGTTAATCTGCGCACTCGTTCGTTAGCTTCTTTGCTGTAATCAAAATGCAGGGCTATGCGCGCATCGCCTTTATGAATAATGGGTTCGGCTTTCCATTTCATACTTCTAAAATAATATTCCTTTCTTACTTCCGCAGCGTCCCCTTCCCGCCATATCAACACATCTTCGCGCCATACAAAGACCGCTTCCCGCCACATCAACACATCTTCGCGCCATACAAAGACCCCTTCCCGCCACATCAACACATCTTCGCGCCATACAAAGACCCCTTCCCGCCACATCAACACCTCTTCCCGCCATACAAAGACCCCTTCCCGCCACATCAACACCTCTTCCCGCCACACAAAGACCTCTTCCCGTCACACAAACACTCCTTCCCGTCACACCAAGACCTCATCCCACAACATCACGACCTCTTCCCACAACATCACAACCTCATCCCACCGCATCAAGACCCCTTCCCACCGCACAAAGGCTCCTTTCTTAAGCCTCGAAGAGGCGATATATCCCAACGTGGGGTAGAGCCCCACGCTTCCTCAACCTCGAAGAGGCGATATATCCCAACGTGGGGTAGAGCCCCACGCTTCCTATGCTTCCTCCCCCTGTGCAAAAAAAAATCACACGTTATAACGCCATTCCATTTCCCACAAACCATTACTTACTCATTTACAACAACTTCAAAATAATCAGTTAAAGCATGCCAATCTTCATTGTGGAAAACCAAAAAACGGTGCTTATCTTTTTTCGTTTTTCAGGCAATTGCGATTATAAATTTGTGCCGTTAAATTTTTTTCAAACAACCTAAAATTTAAAAACATGACAGACTCTCAAGAAAACAAACTGAGCATGAACAGGGCAACTGAAACAGTGCTCAACAATAACAACTCCATCTGGAGTGCAAACACTTTATTCGATACCGTTAAAACAGCGTTCTCGGATAAAATTGCCGACCTTGTTAACGCACGTCAGCGCCAGCTCGAAATCAATACGGGTATTGCCGTTGACAAAAAAGTCCTCAAAAACCTGCTCATCACACAGGCGGGAAGTATTGGAGCCAAACTCGTAATCTTTGCAGAAGATACGAACAACAATGAACTACTTGACGAAGTGAATCTTTCGCATTCTAAACTCGACAAATCGCGCGATGAAGTAGTCGCTGGACTCTGTCAAAACATTCACGACCATGCCGATGATAACATTGCCCTCCTTGCCCCTTACGGCATCACAGCGGGCATGCTTACAACTTTTCAAAGCGCAATTACCCTTTACTCGGCAAAAGCTCCGCAGCCCCGCGTAGCAGCAGCCGCTAAAAAAGCAGTTACCGCTCAAATTGTTACACTTACTAAAGACATCGATAAAGTTTTAAAGAACCGCTTAGACAAGCTCATGGAAGATTACAAAACTTCCGAAGCCGAATTCTACAACGCTTATAAAGCAGCGCGCATCATCATTAACCTCGGTGCTACACACACACGTTTGCAAACTCATGTAAAAGACCAAAACGGTGACCCTCTTAAACTGGCTATAGTTTTCCTTCTTCAAAACAACCTTGTTCGCTATGCGGGCAAATCAAACGACAAAGGAAATGTGTTGCTTTCGAAAGTTAAACCCGGCACTTACGATTTAAAAGTGAGCAAAGATGGTTACACCTCAAAAACAGAAACAGGTATCCTCTTCAAAGCTGGCAAACAAACATCTCGCATCGTTTCACTAACTCCCGGCTCCTCAAACCCTGCTAACGGTACAGCCGTTCGCCAAGGCGATTTAGCTATGGGTGCTATGGCTAATATCAGTTTAATGGGCATTAACGGCACACCGCAAACCACCATCACCATCGAAGCCAAAGACAGCCCTGTGCGCCTTTACGCATCACCAACTATTGATGGCTTACCGGGCGCAGTTTTCTTTGATGTAACCGAAAATACCACCGCAGTTAAACTAGGCAGCGACCTCGCCACTCAAATTGGCTTAGACGACACCAACAAATTCCTGATGGTTCAAAACACAGGAACAGTGACCGGGCATTATACCTTTACGTTTAATAATTTGGAGGTGTAAGTTTCCCCTCCCTGCTTTCCAGGGAGGGGTGGCTCCGCTTCAGCGGAGTCGGGGTGGGTAGAATGAACAACAAAAAATACCCCCGAGCCTGCCTGCCGGTAGGCAGGTGCTCGGGGGTATTTTTGTTATTGGTTTACCTCCCTGCAAGGCAGGGAGCAGTGTAAAAATTAAGCTACCTCTATCTACACCCTTACCAAGCCGCGAAATCCTCTGGCGGCATAATAAGATTCGGCACCGTTGTGATAAACAAATACCTGCCCATAGCGATAATCGGCAAAGATAGCACCACCCAGTTTTCTAATCTCAGCAGGGGTTGCTATCCAGCTCGATGTTTTGGTATCGAAATTTCTCCCGGGTACTCGGGACTGCAACTCCCTGTATTGTTCTTCATTTAAAAGTTCAATGCCCATATCGGCAGCCATATTCACCGCGCTGTCTTTTGGTTTATGTTCTTTTCTTTTCTCCAGCGCTTCGTGGTCGTAGCAAACGCTTCTGCGCCCGGCAGGGCTTTCGGCCGAGCAATCAAAAAAAATGTATTCGCCCGTTTTTTTATCCTGTGCTACTACATCGGGTTCACCACCGGTGCTTTCCATTTGGTCGAGCGTCCACAGTTTTTCGGTATTAGCTTGCAGTCTTGCCTGCACCTTAGCCCATTCTATACCTGTATGGCGGTTCTTATTTTTCTCGAGACGGGTTTTTAAGGTGTTGAGCAGTTCTTCGCACCGTTTTGGTGACAGCTCTTTTTTATTTCCCATTGTACTAATCGGTTTTACAATGTGTTGAAACTGGTTATTCTCCCAAAGCCGTCTTCAGCACAAAATAAAGCGCAGCGCCCATAGTGCCCGAAACCGGAATGGTGAGTATCCATGCCCAAATAATATTGAAGGTAACACCCCAGCGCACAGCCGAAATACGTTTGGTTAAACCAACACCCATAATAGAGCCCGTAATAGTGTGCGTGGTAGAAACAGGTATCCCTAATCTTTCGGTAGCAAAGAGCGTAATAGCTCCCGCGGTTTCAGCGGCTACTCCTTCAAACGGAGTTAGCTTGGTAATTTTGCTTCCCATGGTTTTTACAATTCTCCAGCCGCCCATCAGCGTTCCTAAACCAATAGCGGTGTAACATGCCAGCACTATCCAGTGTGGTATGTCTTTTATTTTTCCGTCCACTTCTATCACGTGCATCCAACTTGGAATTTGGTCAGGTGCCATACCCGTTTTAGAAACATAAACCATTAAAGTAGCGGCAATAATTCCCATTACTTTTTGTGCATCGTTCCCTCCGTGTCCTATACTGAACATGGCACTACTCACCAATTGCAATTTCTTAAACCATCCGTCCATTTTAAACGGATTCGATTTTCGGCAAGCCCAAAGCAGTATTATCGAAATTAAATAAGAAAGCACGAGACCAATCAATGGAGCCAACACAATAAACGCAATAGTTTTAGTCACCTTGTCCACGTTTACCACACCAAAGCCCGCATGTGCTATAGCTGCACCCGCAAAACCACCCATAAGCGTATGTGACGAACTCGAAGGAATACCTGCATACCAGGTAATAAGGTTCCATATAATAGCAGCTATCAATCCCGCCATAATAACGGTGAGGGTGATTGATTCGGGCTTTACAGTTTTAGCTACAGTATCGGCTACTTTAAAATCAGAAATCCAATACGCTACTACGTTGAAAAAGGCCGCCCATATAACCGCCTGAAAAGGAGTAAGCACCCGCGTAGAAACAATAGTTGCAATAGAGTTAGCCGAGTCGTGAAAGCCATTGATAAAATCAAATATGATGGCTAAGACTATAATGACTACAAGAATTTCAAACATGAATTTGGGTTTGGATTGAGGTTTTGCTTTTGTCTATGGTCAATCGTCAATGGTCTATGAATTCTTTACAATTATCGTTTCAATCACATTCGCCACATCTTCGCACTTATCAGTAGCGGTTTCCATGTTCGAAAGAATTTCTTTCAGCTTAATAATCTTGATAGCGTCTTTTTCATTGTCAAACAAATCGGCAATGGCCGTATCAAACACATCATCGGCATGGTTCTCTAAACTGTTAATGCGCACAATGGCTTCGCGCACGCGCACAATGTTGCTCATGTCTTTCATGTTTGAAACCGCTACATGAATTTCCTTTGCTGAATGCTCAATTATTTCCGACAGTTTTTTCATGGCCTGGCTTGGCTCACCTACTTTGTAAGTTTCAAAACGTTTTGCTGAACCGTGTATGTAATCAACAATATCATCGAGCGATGAAGCCAGATACGAAATATCTTCGCGGTCAAACGGTGTAATAAAGTTGGTGCTTAGCTCGGTAAAAATCTGGTGCGTAAGGTCATCGCCTACGTGTTCGAGGTCGGCAATTTTTTTCTGATATTCCTGTTGCTTATCCAGCGGTGCGTTCATCATTTCGCTGAATACCTTCGAAATCTCTACGAGATTGTTGGAAGCCTCTGAAAACAGTTTAAAGAAATTTTTGTCTTTAGGAACAAGGAAAGAGAAGATTTTGCCAATTGCCATAGTGATATGTGTTTTTAAAAGATGAGGCGAATGTAAAATCGCAATATTAAGCCAATGTTAATTCTAACGAAGTTAAAAACTATTTTCCTCCCTTTGCTTTCACCGCCACCTCTCGGTTGTTTTTCAATAATTCATTAGTTGGTGCAAGTTTCAATCCTTTGTTACATGCTTCTATTGCTTTGTCGTATTGGTTCAATTGATTGTAAGCCGAGCAAATGTTGTTCCAGGCAAGAAAACTGCCGGGCTCATATTTCAAAATCATTTTAGAAGCGGCAATGCATTTTTCGAATTCTCCCTGCACATAATAATTGTAGCTGATGTTGATGTAATAGTTGGCATCAAGAGCAACGCTCGATTTTGCTTTGAATGTTTCAGCCATATTGTTCTTGAGCAAAGTAAAATTAGGGTCAATTTTCAAACCCTGTGTTCCGTAAGCAATGGCTTCATCAAACATTTTGAGTTCGTTGAGGCTGGCAACAATATTATTAACCACCAATAAATTTTTTGGAGCTAAAGCGCGCGCTTTTTTAAATTCTACGATAGCCGCATTGAAATTCTTTTGTGCGTAGTAACTCATGCCTGTATTAAATGCCTGATTGAACGGGTCAGCGGCCGTGTTTTGTGTAAGAGCAGCAGAATTATTTTCAGGCGCGCTCTGTTGTAAACGATAATTTTTCACCACGGCACAAACCGGTGCGCTGTCTACCATTACTTCATACACAGTTCCTTTAGGCGGCCAATGGTAAACAATATCAGGAGCAGCTTTGCCGCTGGCAGGTAGCTCTATAAAGTAATCCCAACCCGTTGAGTTTTCCTCGGCAAGCACATGCTTAAAGCGCGTACTGCTATCGGCAAAATAACTGAGCTTCGATTGCTCGCCATACCACATGCGCACGCGCCCTTTGTTTTGTTCGGTTGCGGTGGAATCGTTTTTTTCTATCCAGTTAAACGCTGAGCGAACAGAATATCCCCAATAATCCATTTCATAATTTTTGAAAGCAGCTTTGGTACCTCCAATTAGCGGACTGAAATACAATCCCTGCAACGGATGATTATTCACAATAAACAAAACAGGCTCAGAAAGAATAATGACAAAAGCCGCCACCACCGAAAACTTCAGATAGATGTCTTTAACTGCTTTAAAAATTTCTGCCCATGCTAATGCAGCAAGAACAATAAGCGAGGGAATTACAAACGTCACATGCCTTGCGCTGTTATAAATGCTTGAATGATTAATAATGATAGAAAGGATGGGAAACGCTACCGAGAACAACAACAAACCATAAGCAGTTAGCTGCCAGTTTTGCTTTCTGATAAACTTGGGAAGAAGAATAAGAAAGAGCGCGAAGCCCGAAATGATAGTTACAGGTGTAGTGATGTAAATCCATTTAGGAACAAAATACCACGGAAGACTTTTGTTCGTAATCCATTTGCCTTCGAAAAGCTCGCTGATAATAAACGTATCGAAGTTTTTGAAAACCGAAAGCGAGCGAAGCGGATTGAGCAAAGGATTTTGCATTGCCCACGGCCAAAACAACGAAGTGCCGAGATAACCTGCAATAGAAATGAGCACCGCAACAACTAAAGGTTTAATAAAACTCTTCGGCTCTGCTTCGCCATAAAAAAACTGAAGCGTGAAATAGAAAACAACGAAAGTCAGAAAGTAGAAAATCAGAATTACCGCTCCCGAGCGCACGGCAATAGCTAATGCAAAACTAAGCGCAAGCAACACCGCGCGAATAATACGAATGCGCGGAAGTTCTTTTAGGAATGAAATCATTTGCAACAAACTGAAAGCAAAAAATGTAGCGAGCGGAATATCCTTTGGGTTGTTTAAAGAATAACCAAACAGGCGCGGAGTGAAAGTGGCAATAACTAAAGTAAGCAGTGCAACACTCCAGCTTTCAGAAATGCGTTGTGCAATGAGAGCGGTAAAAATAAAAAGCAGCGCCCCGAAAAAAGCAGAGAGCGCGTGCTTGGCTTCGAAGGCATCGTAATTTTTGCAGATGGTGTGGTGAAGAACTTCTGCCAGAAAATCGAAGAAGCCGCCATAGATATTAATAGCCGTTTTGCTCGCAGTTCCTTCCGTAAAATATTTCCATTGACCTTTCTCATCAAATGGAGATTCAATAACTGTTTTGTCACCTTTGGTATAATAGTCGTAAAGCTTTTTGCCGTGCTCGCGGTGCTGGGGCTCGTCTTCGGTAATGCCTGCGTCTTTACTTAGATAAGGCAGCGCGAACGAAATAACAAATGCAGAAACAATGAAAAGAAGTTTGGCAGGATTGCTGAAATCGAAATTCAATTTCATAGACGATTAATGTTTTGGCTAAAATATGTTTTTGTGGCGCATGCAAACAAGCATGAACCCACAAACGTTTTTAATTTTGTGGAAACAAAAAACTCTTGCACGAAATAGAACCTTACTATGGCTGGCGCGATGACTACATTGCTTCGGAAGACAAGCGCTCTCCTTTTTACAGGAGACAGTATAATGAGTTTGAGTACACCCAAAAAATTTACAACTACTACATTCATCCGCAGTGGGATTTTTTCGGCTCTTCTACTTTATACTGTAAGGTTTTGTTTGCCGATTACGAAACCAACAGCGCGGTAATTGAATTTATTGGCGAGTGGAACGATGCGCTGCACAATGATATTATGGAATTGAAGCGCACGCTTATTGATCCTATGATTAAGAGTGGCATCAACAAATTTATTTTGCTTGGCGAGAACGTTTTGAATTTTCATGGCAGCGATGATTCGTATTATGAGGAGTGGTATGACGATGTGAAAGACGAAGGCGGTTGGATTATTGCCGTTAATTTTCGCGAGCATGTAACGCACGAAATGCAGCAAACAGGGATTCATCATTTTCTGCATTTAGGTAAAAACTACAACGACATTCTTTGGCGGAAACTGAAGCCCGCTAACATGGCTGAGTTTTTTGAGAGTTTGCTGGTGAGGAGTATCGGTTAGAAAGAAAAGAAGAAAGCAAATTGTCATCCTGAGCTTGTCGAAGGATGGTTTTAGAAAGACGCTTCGACAAGCTCAGCGTGACATTCCTTCCTGATAAACTGTTTTTATTTCACTACCATTGAACCAATGACCAACCCAACTATCTATCCCGAGGCTTTTTTGCAACGCATGCAAAACTATTTGGGAAACGATTTCGAAAAGTTTATGGCAAGTTTGAATGAAGCGTCACCGGTTTCTGTTCGGTTCAATCCAAACAAGAAAGCGGAAACTAAACTTCCTCTTGCTGAACAAGTGTCTTGGTGTAGCAGCGCATACTATTTAACCGAGCGACCTTCGTTTACGTTTGACCCGCTGTTTCACGCGGGTGTATATTATGTGCAGGAAGCCAGCTCTATGTTTTTGGAACAGGTTTGGAAACAAATAAATCCTGAAAATAAAACCGTGCGCGTGTTGGATTTGTGCGCTGCCCCCGGTGGTAAATCAACGCATTTGCTTTCGTTGATGAATGAGGAGAGTTTGCTTGTGAGCAACGAAGTAATTCCTAATCGCAACAAAATTTTGCAGGAGAATATTACCAAGTGGGGAAACGCCAACGCTATTATCTGCCAGAACAAAACCGAAGATTTTGCGGAGCTCGAAAACTTTTTCGACATCGTGGTGGTAGATGCTCCGTGCAGTGGCGAAGGTTTGTTTCGTAAAGATAAAGATGCCGTGCAGGAGTGGAGCGAACGAAATGTAACGATGTGTGCTGTTCGTCAAAAAGAAATTTTGCAACATGCTATGGCGTGTTTAGCTCCCGGTGGTTTTTTAATTTATTCTACTTGCACGTTTGAGCCGGAAGAAAACGATGAGAGAATTGCGGATTGCGGATTGACGATTGCGGAATTGGAAATACAGGATTACGGTCAGGTAAAAACAAAATACGGGTATCAGTTTTATCCGCACAAGATAAAGGGAGAGGGATTTTATATGGCGGTGGTGCAGAAAGAAAGGGAGGAATACAGACAACAGACACAAGACACGAGACACAAGACGCAAGACATAAAACAGAGTGCGGCTTTTGCTTATTTGCGCGAGCCCGAAAGTTTTACGGAGTACGTGAAAAACGATTTTCTCTTCGCCATTCCTAAAAGTATTTACAACGATTTTCTTTTTCTGGAGAAGCATCTCTACATACGCCACGCGGGAATCTACACTGGCACAGTGAAAGGAAAAGATTTTTTGCCCTCGCACGATTTGGCGCTCAGCAATTTTTGTAAACGCGATTTGCCATCAGTTGAACTCAATGAAGAAGAAGCCATTTCTTTTTTGCGAAGCGAAGCACCTAAACTCAAAACTGATTTGCGCGGTTGGTGTCTCGTTACTTATAAAGGAATGAATTTGGGTTGGATGAAAGTGCTTGATAACCGCATCAATAATTATTTTCCGAAGGAGCTGAGGATTTTAAAGCGGTAAAATTTCTGTTGCAAAGTTCTATCTCGTCAACGAAATATTCAAACCGAGTCTTCCCCCGTAGTAAACTTCTTTTTTGCCGGCACCAAAGCCCGCTACAAAATCAACGCGAATGATTTTGAGAATGTTGCCTATACCTGCGTCCACCTGAAAATATTGTTTGCGTTCAGGAGTGAAAAGAAAATGGAAGCCAAGTATTTCATCGAGCTTGAGTTTGCGGATACCGGGAATTTTGTTGAACAAAAATCCACCGAAGTGATGTTCTATGTTGGCTTCGGCAAAATACAAATTGGTGCTGTAATGATAGTAGCGCACGAGGTAAAGCCCCATTAAATCGGTGCCGCCTTGTGTGAGGAAGTTGCCCGAGAAATGTTTGTAGTCGCTGAACTCTACGCGCTTGCGGGTGGGAAATCCGCCACCGCCAAAGCTGTAAAACATAGTGCCGAGAATCTTTAACGGAATGCTGCCTGCCAGTTTCGCTTCTACAAAATCATAATCTAAATCGCTGAAGCCCTTTATGCCAATGGCGCGTTTATACGCAATGTAGAGTTCGGGATATTTAGAGCCCTGACGGAATTTTACATCGGGGCGGGTGATGTATTCCTGACCGAAGGTGAAGTGCAATTTCAAATCGAGGCGAAAGCTGTTGTGGCGATTGATGTTGTCGGTTTCTTCAGTTAAGCCCGCGAGGTCCATGCCGTTAGGCGTAAAGTCTTTATGTATGCTCTTGAAAAAATTGTAGTGGCTTAAGTTTTCCATAGGAAAACGCTGCGCATAGAGGGCGCTTACCGAAAGGTCGATGCCGTTAAACACCTCGCGCGCGTACGTAAACTTTACAAAATACTGCTCATACAATTTCATGAAATTGTTTTTGAGCACGAGGGTTTCCCAGGTGTTGCCGAGTTCGCTTTGCGGTTGGCTCTCGTTAAACTGGCTTATGTATTTTCCGCCACTGAGTATAAAGTATTCATCGTTTACCTGACTGTTGCGGAAGGTAAGTGTAGCCATGCCGTTTACATGCCTGTTCACCGCGCTGTAACGCAACACGGGTTCAAATAGAATTCTGCGCCCACGCTCAAAACGTTTCGATATGCCAAACTTCAATTGAAAGTTTACACCTTCTACGGTGTTGTAATTAACTACGCCCAAGAGCGAAGGAAAGTCCACCTGAAATTTTTTGTTCTGCTTTAAATAGGTGTAACCTGTAAGCACCGAAAAGAAACCGGGCTTGTTGATTATTTTATCGGTGCTGTCTTTAAACTCTTTGGTATCGCGCATTTTTTCAATGCTGTCTTTTGCCTGATAGTCGCCTATCTCTAACTCGGTGAGTGGAATTGGGCGCACACTGTCCCAATATACTTCTTCGTGTTTGTTCGCTTCTTTTTCCACCACCATTATTTCGGGCGTGAAAAGTTTTTTCTCGGCTTTCTTTTCGGCCTTCTTCTTTTGCTGAACGTATTTTTTTGGTGCTTTAGCCGAATCTATTTTTACCACAGTGCCGGTACTGCCGAGCACATCGTTCACTATGTAATTCTTGAAAATGCCTAAGTAATAGCCATCGCCTTTTATGCCGAGCACACCACCGTTTGCATCGTAGCGTTGTTGAGTTGGCAACCAGATATCGTTCTTCACCGGTACAAAATATTGCGTCACCTTTAGGGTGTCGAGATATTGAATGCCGTTGTTTTTAGTCAATACCAATTCGAGCGAGTGAATGTTCCAGTTATCTTCAACTATGCTGAGCACACCTGTAAAGCAGGGGTCGTTTTTGCGCTTTGGTGTTACCTGAATTTTATTGATTAAGCGGTCGCCTTCTTTGTAAGCGCCCAGCATGTGATAGTTGTAATAGAAGAAGCCGCTTTCGCTGAGCGGAGAAATAAGCGGACGCTGCGCAAGAAACTGTATGGTAATATTGCGCTCATAGAAATTGAAGTAAAAGTTTTGTGCGCTGTTGAAAGTAAAGCCGTTGGTTTTGCCGCTCACCTTTGATGAGTACACCACTTCATGAAATTTATCAGGGCGCTTGTAATACAACTTCGACTGCGATTCGCTGAGATAGACCACTCCGTTTTTGCCCACTACAATGCCCGCGTTTTTAATTCTGCGTTCAGCCCAAAACGGAATATCTGTAAGCCTGTTCACGCCTTTTACATATGCATCGCAACTATAACTTTCCACTGCCTGCAAAAAATATTTTCGCTTCTCAATAGCTTTTCTGATGACCGCAATAGCAGGGTCTTCGTTGCCGTTGATGACAACGTCTTTCATTTCGTACTGCACGTCCTCCAGCACAATATTCAGTTCGGTGTTTTTAGAAATGGTTATGCTTTCAATGTGTTGTTTGTAACCGAGGTGCCCGAACACGATGTCGTATTTCCCCGCATTTACTTCGAGCAGATATTGGCCTTCGGCATTGGCGCTGGTGCCGTTGGTAGTTCCCTTTATAAAGATGTTGGTGTAGCCAACGCGCTCGCCTTTTTTATCGGTAATGTTTCCATGAACGGTAAACGCGGAAGAGATTTTAAAGAAGAATAATAAAACGAAGAGGAGAGTAAAACGCATTGGTAAAATGAAGATAAGAAAAGGTGTGCTAGAAAAAAGTAGAAAATAGAAGAACTGGTGTTATGTTTTTAGAATTTTCGGACGTAAAAAAACCTGTATCAGTTTCCCGATACAGGTTTTTGTTGTTGGTATTAAGACTACCAACCTAAATCCTAGTGCTGAACAACAACCTTATTGGTTTTTGTTTCACCCGGTGCAGTTACTTGTAAAGTGTAAACACCCGATGCTAAATTGTACGTAGGTATATTAATTACTTGAGCAAGAATGTGATTGAATTTACCATTGTAAACCAATGCTCCCGTTACAGAGAAAATTGAAACATTCAAATCACTTGCATCTTTTAAAGTTACATCTACAAACAACTGACCTGAAGTTGGGTTAGGATAAACATGTACCGAATTAATAGAAGAAATATTGTTAACCCCACTTCCAAAGCTCACCGTAAATGATTGATTTGAAGTACAACCATTAGCATCAGTTACAGTTACATTATAATTACCAGGTGCCAAGCCTGTTAAGCTTGAAGGCGAAGTGGTATAAGCTCCTGTTCCGCCAGTAATGTTCAATGTAATTGAACCATCAGAAGAACCAGAAGTTGAAGCATTAGTTACAGAGCCTGTAAAGCTCAAAGTAGCTGGTTCTGTAACCGTAGCTGTTGAAACAAACGAACAGTTATTTACATCATTCACTGTTACAGTATAGCTTCCTGCAGCCAATCCCGATATATCTTCAGTTGTTTGACCGCTACTCCAACTAGTAGTAATAGGAGCGGTTCCACCGGTTACTGTTAAGTTAACAGCACCGTTTGTTCCGCCTGCACATAACACGTTTGTTTGCGAAGCTGAAGCAGAAGGACCGTTTGGCGTTCCTACCGTAGCAATAGCAGTTCCTGTGCAGCCATTTACGTCAGAAACAGTAACAGTATAGTTACCTGCTCCTAAGTTTGAAACAGTTGAGGTATTGCCTCCGCCTGTCCATTGGTAACCAAATGGACTGGTTCCGTTGGTAATGTTTGCCGTTACCGAACCGGTTGCATTGGTGCAAGAAGATTGAGTAGCAGAAGTAGTAGCAGTTAATGTCAATGAACTTACAGAAATAGAAACAGAAGCGGTTCCTGAACATCCGTTGGCATCGGTAACTGTAACATTATAGTTACCTGCTGCTACGTTTGTAGGATTAGCCGTTGTGTTTCCGTTTGACCACAAGTAAGTATAAGTCGGTGTACCGTTAGTTGGCGTAACCGTAGCTGAACCATTAGTAGTGCAAATACCCGGAACACTAGAAGTTGTAGCGGTAATGGTTGTGTTAGTAGCTACAATGGTTGTAGTAGCAGTTACCGAACAACCTATACCGTCAGCCACACTCACCGTGTAAGCACCTGCGGCTACACCCGAAATGCTATTTGTAGTAGAACCGGTAGACCATAAGTAATCGTACGGAGCATCTCCACCTGTTGGGTTGATAGTTGCACTTCCTGTAGTTTGCGAACAGGTTGGGTTAACTAAAGTAAAATTAGGCACAATCGCTTCGCAAAAAATTGGACGAACTACATATGGGCGAGAAAAGTTTACACCAAAATCTTCATTGTTTGACCACGCACCATTTGGATTAGTTGGCCAAGTCACCCAAGTTCTTCCGGCAGTAAAAATTTCATCGGTTTGTGCTAATTGCAAAATTGAATCAAACTCTACAAAAGTTACCGCATATCTTCCTGCAGGAAGGTTTACTGAACCACCGGATATAGGTAACTGATAATAGCCTGCAGAATCTGTTGGATAGTTAAATGTATCGGTTGAAGCCACAATAGTACTTGGCACCCCGGCTACCATATTCCATACCACAGCCGCTAAACGATCTGTAGTATTTCCACCGGTAAAGTAACCCGCTACATAATTGATATTGGCACTTACATTCAAAATATAATCCTGACCTAAGTAACCGCCATTACCTGCACCAATTCCTAACGCACGCACAACGTTACCGTTATCTCGTCCATAAATGGAATGAGTAATACTGATATACTGAGTGTCGCGGTTATCAGTTTGATTTTGATCAGCCGGATTCATAGTAAGATTATAAACCACCATATAGTCATCGGCTGCTGTTGGCAAAAAATTAGTAGCTGTTAGTGTAGCGTTTGCTCCTATATTAATAGTAGTAGAACCGCTATTACCTGTATGTACTATTGCATTCACACTATTATACACCGTTACAGCTAATGAAACCTGCGAGGCATTTGATAAACCATTATTAGTAACCACGGCACTTATCGGATAACCTGCAACAGGAACTTGGGCCAAGGGAACAAGTGTATATTCTGAGATTGCATCAACCGTAGTTAGTGCCACATCATTATTTAGATTAACACTCACTTCCACATCATCAATCAACAATAAAAATTTGTCGTTCGAATTATTTCTG
>CANJRM010000084.1 GCA_947476645.1 Bacteroidota bacterium | reverse complement strand
TTACGCGGGAGGTCCAATTCCACCAGGAACAACAACGCTGCCTAATCAGGGACCAATTACCTATTCAGGAAATATTACTGATTCGAAAGGATGCACGGTTGCAGTTTCTGAAACTGTAAGCGAACCGCCTCTGCTTACCGTAAGTGAAACGCATGTGAATGAATTATGCAACGGAGCAGCAACGGCTTCGATTGATATTACTGCCGCTGGTGGAAACGCAGGAGGTTATACTTATTTATGGAGCGATGGTGTTACTACCGAAGATAGAAGCAGTTTAATTGCAGGTAACTATTGTGTAACTGTAACAGATACTAAAGCATGTACCGCTACAATTTGTGTTACTATTTCTCAACCAACAGCTTTAACTGTAACCGAAACGCATACTGATGCTTTATGTAATGGAGGTAGCACAGGTACAATTAATTTAACGCCAGCGGGAGGAACTCCTGCTTATAGTTATGCCTGGAGCGATATCAATAACAATCAAAACAGAACAGGACTCGCAGCAGCTACTTATACAGTTACTGTTTATGATAGCCCGCAATGTTCAGTAACATTAAGTGTTACTGTTGGTCAACCAACAGCACTTAGCGTTACCACTTCGCATACCAATGTAACTTGTAATGGAGCAAATAACGGAACGGTTACGGTGAACATAAGTGGTGGAACAGCTCCTTATTCATATCTACTTACTCCCGTTCCTGCAGGAACAACAGTTATACCTGGTTTAGCACCTGCTACGTATGCAGGTAACGTAACAGATGCAAACGGTTGCAGTGTTGCAGTATCTGAAACTATAACTGAACCGGGACCGCAAAGTGCTACGGTAACAGGAACAAACAATATTTGTTTTGGTGCTACACAAGGAACTGCACAAGCAGTATTTGTAAATGCAACCGGTGCGGTTGGTTACAACTGGACAGGAGGATTATCAACTCAAAATATTACCAACCTTGCTGCAGGAGTTTACGATGTTACTTGTACTGATGCAAATCTGTGCACGGTTACCGGTAGTTATACAGTTACTGAACCTGCTGCTGTGGTAATGACCATTGCAACTGTTGATGCTGTTTGTTTTGGAGGTAACGGAAGTGCAACCGCAACTCCTAACGGTGGAACGGGACCTTTCAGTTATACATGGAGTGGTTCACCTTCGGTAATTAATACAGCAACTTTACTCGCAGGTAATTTCACAGTTACTTCTACCGATGCCAATACTTGTCAGCAAACAGCTACGGGAATTATTAATGAACCTGCTGATATAAATATTCAGGTAGCGCAAACCGATGTGAATTGCTTTGGTGATGCAACGGGATTGATAACGCTGACCGTTACCGGAGGTACAGGAGCACCTAATTACACTTATGCATGGTTACCTAACGTGAGTAATTCAAATATTGCAAGCGGGTTAACCGCAGGCCCTTACAACGTAACGGTTACTGACCAGGCTAACTGCACAAAGAACACGACCATAACAATAACACAACCTGCACTGGCGCTTTCTATTAATATTCAAACCAGTAACATCAGTTGCTTTGGTTTAAACAACGGAAAGATAATTGTGAATACATCGGGCGGAACACCTGTTTACACTTACACGTGGAATCCGAATGTTAGTTCAGTAGATTCAGCAACCAATCTTTCACCTGCGCAATATAATATTACTGTTACAGATTCTAAAGCCTGTACAGTAGCTTCTTCGGTTGTTATTTCGCAGCCTAATCAGCCGCTGACGTTGGTTGATTCTTCTAAAAACTTAAGTTGTTTTCAAAGTAATGATGGAATGGCAATGGTTACAGCTACCGGAGGAACTTTCCCTTACGGTTATGTTTGGACTCCGAATGTGGGTGTGAGCAATATTGCTTCGGCATTACAGGTAGGAAATTACAGTGTGGTGGTATCTGATAATAACGGATGCACCAACTCGAGTTCGTTTGTAATAACTCAACCTGCTTTACTTACAGCATCTGAAGTTCATACAAATGTTTTGTGTAACGGAAATTCAACAGCTACTGCAACAGTTACTGCGCAAGGCGGAACATTGGGATATGCTTATAGCTGGAATCCAAATGTGAGCACCACAAACACCGCCACCAATATTGCTGCGAATAATTATACAGTTCTTGTTACCGATACTAATTTATGCACGGCAACAGTTTCTATCAATATTACTCAACCACCTGTGTTAGATGTAAGTGCAACAGAAACTGATGTGTTATGCAATGGTGGAAACACTGGAACAGTGTTAGCACTTGGAAGTGGCGGAAACCCGGGATACAATTACACGCTGAGCAATGGAGTTAATCTGTTTAATTCGGCTTCGGGTCAGTTCGGTAATTTAGCAGCGGCTAATTATATGGCGGGGGTTATTGATGCTAACGGATGTTTGGATAGTGTGCCGATTGTAGTGAACGAGCCCGCACCTTTGACCGACATTGTAAACGTAACACCTGCTACCTGTTACCATTATGCCGATGGGCAAATTGAAATACTGGCAAGCGGGGGAGTAGCAGCTTATAACTATACTTACTTAAACGGTGTTTCTAATTCAACAGGAATTTTAAACGGGCTTGCAGCGGGCACTTATACCTTTACTATTAGTGATGCTAACAGTTGCACTTTAATTGACAGCGGAGTGGTTACAGAACCTGATTCGGTGGAAATAAATGTATTGCCAAATCCTACCGAAGTGAAACTGGGCGATGTATTGCAAATGAATACTACTACTAATCAAAGCGGAGCACTTACTTACAATTGGTTGCCTTCGTTTGGGTTGAGCTGTTATGACTGCGCTAACCCTGTTTTTGACGGAGTTTATAGTTACACCTATAATGTAGTGGTAACGAACGCGGCAGGCTGCACAGGAACTTCAAATGTGGTGGTGAAGGTAATACCGAATTACGATGTGTTTATACCAAATGCGTTTACGCCTAACGGTGACGGCACCAACGATTTTTGGCAGTTGTTTGGAAACATGAAATCGTTTAAGCAAATAGAGGTAATGGTGTTTAACCGCATTGGCGAAAAGGTGTTTGAAAGCAACGACATTAACTTTAAATGGGACGGCACTTATAAAGGCGAGTTTGCTCAGCCAGGTGTTTACACTTATGTGGCCAAATTTGTTTGGCTGAACAATCACTCTGATTCAAATTACAGAGGAACAGTGACTTTGCTGAGATAATATTTTAATTACTGAAAACAACGAGAACCACAGAGAATTTTATTCCTCTGTGGTTTTTTCTTTATACACAATCTTATTTTTCTTTACGCATACACCATGTTGAGTTAACAAATAATGGTTTCATTTGCGCTCCTTAAATTTTAAAACTGCATTGTATGAAATCAATTGGTGTATTAGTAAGCTTTGTATTACTGAGTATTACAGCTTCGGCTCAGTTAATTATTAATGAATTATCGCAAGGGCCAAGCGGAACAAAGGAATATGTAGAGTTTTTGGTGACCGGAACACCCGTTTGTGGCGGTGCTAATACGGTTGACCTAAGGGGATGGATTATTGACGATAATAACAGTTGGCACGGCACGGGTTCGGGTTCGGGAATTGCAGGAGGACATGCGCGCTTTGACAGCATAGCACAATGGGCGAACGTGAAAATTGGTTCTATTATTCTGGTGTTTAACGATGCCGATATGAATACGAATGTGGCTTCATTGGCAATTGATACTAACGATGCCAATCACGATTGTGTTTACATTATTCCTGTTAGTTCATCGGTGTTGCAGAAGAATGTGACTTTGCCAGCCAGCAATGGTTCTATGACTACGTATGCAGTAGCCGGAACTCCTTATTCGCCTTCGGGCAATTGGACTTGTTTGGGTATGGCTAATGCAGTTGATGCTTTTCATACGGTTTCGCCTTCCAATTATGCAGCAGCTTATCACTCCATTGGCTGGGCAAGCGATAGTATTTTATTAAACGTTCATTTTAATTCATCGCAGGGCGGAAAAATAATTTGCATGACCAATGCGGTTGATAATAATCCTTTCAATGCCGCCAATTTTGTGGATACCACCACCACGCTCGAAACACCGGGGGCACCAAACAACGCAGCCAATGCAGCATGGATTAGTTCGATGAACAACAACTGTCAGCCGTTTGTAGCACCTGTGGTTACTTTCAATAGCCCTGCACCGCTTACCTGCGGAAGTTCTTCTACTGTTATTACAGCATCATCAGTCACCAGCGGCCTAACGTTTAACTGGAGCAACGGAGCCTCAGGAAGCAACGATACAGTGACTACTTCCGGTACTTATGTGGTTACCGCGAGCGATGCCGGCAATATTTGCACTGTATCTAACTCAATAAATATAGCAGGAGCCACAGGTTTGAGTGTAACTTCTTCATTTACCAATACAATTTGCGGAAACAGCAACGGAACAGCCGCAGTTACCGTTACTTCGGGCACTGCCAACTCTTTTTTATGGAGCAATGGCGATACTACCGCCAGTGTTTCGAACCTGGCAGCGGGTGCTTACACTGTTACAGTAAATGGCGGAGGAAACTGCACGGCTACTGCGAGTGTAACTATTAATTCGAGCGGGCTTGCACCGGTAACTGTTACCGCAGATACGGGTATTTTCTGCTCGGGCGATAGCACGCGTGTGTGTGCGCCATCGGGTTACGTATCTTATTTGTGGAGCACAGGGGCAGTTACAAGTTGTATCTATGCAAAACAAGCGGGCAACTACTATGTAACCGTTACCGATAATTTAAGTTGCACAGCTACTTCTAATCATTTGCCTATTAATATTTATCCGCTTCCTCCGGTTTCGGTTTCGGTAAATGGCGATACTTTATCGGCTCATGATGCCGTTACTTATCAATGGTATTTCAACAACGGTTTAATTTCGGGAGCTACTAATGATGTTTACATAGCTACACAAGCGGGTAATTATACCGTAATGATAAGTGATACCAATGGTTGCAAAGTAGTTTCAAACCCTGTAACAGTTAACCTTACCGCAATAAATGAGTTGGCGAATGAAGAGCAGTTGAATGTGTATCCGAATCCACTTACTTCGGCCAACTGGAGCATGGTAGTGAGCAGTAAATTGATAGGCGAACCGTTTAAAGTTTTTGATAACAACGGAAGATTGGTTTATCAGGCTGTTATTGCCAATGAGAAAATCGAAATCGAGTTGAATCTGGCCAAAGGAATCTACTGGCTGAAGATAAACAGCGGTGAAAAAATGCTGAAGAAGAAACTGATTAGGTTGTAAGAAGCATTAATTACTTCCGGTAGCATCAACGGCTATTTTAGAGGCTATCCAAGGCGGAACCGAAACGTTTACATCGCGCAGATTTCCTTTTAAAGTAACAACCGGTTGCAGTTCGGCAGGAAAACCCTGCTTGCGCAACTTGCATTCAAACTCTCCATCTAAAAGAAAGTAAGATTTATCGGCACCCCAACTCATTCGCGAAACGCTGAAATGGTTTTCATCGGGTAAAATGTAATAGTCGGCTAAGTCATAGTGCAGTTCGAAACTTGCATCGGCTGCTTCACCTTTTAAAGCGGGATTGAAGGTGTATTCAATACTTATGTTTTCACTAAAAGGAGAATGGTCGGCCGAAGAAGTATCGTTACCAAAGAAGGTAATGCTGGCAACGGTTCTGTTTTTGGCTTCTGGTGAAAACGCGAGCGGGTTTGATTTTTTTACAAGCAACGCGCGGTAGAAATCTTTCTGCCTCAACTCGAAAGTATGCGAGTTAACAGTGGCATTCATAACTCCTTTTTCTTTGTAAGTATCTGAATATACTTCGGGAGTAAACGCAAAGCACGCAAGTAACAGACAAACAGAAAATGTAAAACCAAGCAACTGTTTCATAAAATATAGTTACCCGGGTTTACGCTAAGGATTGCTGTCTATAGCAGATTGTGTGATTGTAAATTACAAGCTCCGATAGATGCGATGCAGAGACTGTGTTATCATTAATAACTTTCTACTTTCGAACCCGTGAAAAAAATCGTGTCAGTGCTGCTTTTTTTAGCAGCTATCATCAGCGTTTCAGCGCAAAAAGCAAAATTGATTACAGGACCCATCGTAGGTTCAGTAACTAAAAATTCGGCTAAGGTTTGGATTGCTTACCAGGGTAAAGGTCAGAACGTTTTAATCTTAGGCGATACGGCTGAAAAGAGAATTTATTATCCTACGAACCTTAGTTACATCACCAACAAGAAAGGCGATGTGGCATTGACCATGGATTTTACCGGATTAAAACCCGACCACCGCTATAATATTCTTGTTTCTATTGATGGCTGGGGTGCCAATGCAAAGTCTTCTTTCAAAACGCAATCAGATACTGCAGTAAAAGATTTTAGTTTTCTGCTTGGCTCATGTGCATTGATGATGCCCGGTGTTGCACGTGCGGTTTTTCCGGGTGGTGCAACGTGGATTTTCAGACGGATGAAAAAGAAGCAAAATGATTTTATGGTTTGGCTGGGCGATGATGTGTATTACTGGAAAAAGAGTTACAGCAGTTACGATGGTATGCTGAATTATAATTTGCGTTTGCGTAAAACATTTAAAAAATATCGCGATTTTCTTTCTTCTACTCCGCAATATGCTATTTGGGACGACCACGATTACGGTCCCGATAATTCAGATAAACGTTTCGTGCTGAAAGATTCCTCTCTGGAAGTTTTTAAAGGTGTGTGGCCAAATACTTACCCTGAAGGAGAACAGTTCAAAGGCAACTATTTCAACTTTCGTTATTACGATGCTGAATTTTTTATGACCGATGACCGCTACTACCGCGCACCTGATGGGGATTCACTAGGCGATTTTTTAGGCGAAACACAATTGGTGTGGCTTAAAAATAAATTACTGATGAGCGATGCTGCATTTAAATTTATAGCCGTTGGCTCACAGGTAATTAACGATAATCACTTTGGTGAATCGTATGCCGAGTATCCGCGCGAGCGTAATGATTTGCTCGACTTTATTTCGAAGAATAATATTAGAGGGGTTATCTTTTTAACCGGAGATAAACATTACAGCGAGTTGAGCAAACGCGACTGGAATGGTTATCCGCTTTATGATTTTACTTGTTCGCCATTAACTACTCCACCGCTACCGCGCAGATTGCTTGGTGCTTACCATAATCAACATCGGGTTAAGGGAACTGATTACGCTAAACGTAACTTCGGTAAAATTTCTTTCAGTGGCGATAAGGGAAACCGCAATATGAAAATTGAAATTTACGGCAGAAGCGGACACAAACGAAAAGAAGTAGTGCTCAACGAAAAAGAGATGATGCGTAAGTAGCATCACCTTCCTTCTGAACCTCCAATTGTCATAGAATTGTCATAATTCTTAAAAAAGTTAAACAAACACACTATTGAACTAAACCCTGCGTTATCTGTTTACGTCATACAATATATGAACACCGTAAAAACAGATAAGAGCAAGTTTGAAAAACTCCACAATGAGTGGTTGACTAATCTTTGTGCCCTCGAAGAAGAGATGTTGCATACAGATTCAGTAACCAAGCAATTGCAAAAAACGGTTAACGATTTACAGTATCAGCAGCATCTCAACCAACTTCGCAACCAAATTCTAATGCAAATGGGTGTGTTGCGTGGTTTAACCGATGAAATATTGGAATGGCGTAAAACGTTTATAGAAAGAGAAGACAAAAAAATGATTACGCTTCAGGAACTTATACAAAACAATGCTGTGCGCGATAAGGTTCGCAAAGCCGAGCAGGCGGTGTTTCTTCTAAAATATCAGGTCAGTAAACTTCTCTCCTTAGCCTCATAAGGCTTCCTTAGTTAGTGTGTCAAAAATCCGCGCGTTCTGCGCGGATTTTTATTTATGATAAACCCTCTACCCTCCTTTATTGCGCAATACTTAGGGATACAGCTAAGCAACCTTTTAACTTCCTTACCTATGAAACACTCCTGCAACCCTCTGACTTCCTAAAGAAAGAGTGTGGAAGCTTTAAGGTAAATGAGGTAATCGTGTTGAGCGCGCTCGCGATCCTTTTCTTAGTCCCTTCTGAGGACAGCATCTCTATTGTTTTACCACCTGCTTTACTGTGTTTTCTCCATCCACATTTATTTCTACAAAATAAACACCGCTGGCGAGTTTGCTTAAATCGAGTTGCTTGGTGTAATAGTTACTAAGGTTGGTTTCTTCTTTTTTATAAAGCTGCTGACCAAGCACGTTGGTAATAATAAAACTTGCCTGCTTTATGTTTTGCTTTTGAATAACAACCGAGAGTTCGTTGGTGAATGGATTTGGGTAAATGAGAATAGACGATTGACCATTGACCATTGCATCAATACCACTCATCGCTACAGTAACTGCATTTGAAAAAGTTTGACAACCGTTTGTATCTGTCGCCTGCAAGGAGTAGCTGCCCGATTGTGTAGCAATGCCAGTGACTATGATTTGGTTTGCCTGTAAACATGATTTGGTTTGCCAGTGACTATGATTTTGTTTACCCGTGACTATGATTTGGTTTACCTGTAAACATGATTTGGTTTGCCCGAAAACAAAATTATAACCGTTAGTATTTATGTTATTGATATTGTGCGTAGTATATAAACCAACTGATTTTTTGGCTTAGGTTACGGGCTGTTTTCTGCCAAAATGCTTCCTCTTAAAGCAATAAAAGAGTTTGGTTTCGCCTTCTGCTTAAAAAGAGAGAAGGTGTTTTATCTACAGAAGTTCTGATGTCTTAAATAACTATCACTTCTTACTCTTCAACTCCTCCAGCAATGCCAATTGCTTCTTTTGAATTTCGAACAGGTTCTTCATATTAATTTGAAGATTGCGAATTTCCATTTCGGCTTTGAGGTTAATCAAGTAATCGTGCTGCGCGCGCTGGCGGTCTTTTTCTTCCTGACGGTTCTGGCTCATCATAATAATAGGCGCCTGTAACGAAGCTAAACACGAAAGCACCAGATTGAGCAGAATAAACGGATAGGGGTCAAAGGGATGAGTGACTAAAATGTATGTGTTGATGAATATCCAAACGAGCATGACCATAAAAAAAGCACCAATGAAAGTCCAACTTCCGCCAAAGCTCGCTACTTTATCTGCCATCTTTTGTCCGAAGGTCATGGGACGGCTTTCACCTTCAATCAGAATTTGCGTAAGCAGTTCATCATCATTAATATCATCGGAAAAGAAATCGTTGATGCGGTCGAAATCCTTTTCGTTCTTGGCAATGAAATCTCTGAATTTCTGCTTTTTCATAAATCTGCTTTTGTAAACGTAAGTGGCAAAATATCTTTAACCGTATTTACCGAATAAACCTGCCCCTCCTCTCCCATCAAAATGATTTCAATGTTGTTGTTGAAACGGTTTTCGTATTCTGAAATACGCTGACGGCAAATACCGCAAGGCGCCACCGGATGATTGACCACATGCGTTTTGCTTTTTACCGTAACGGCAATTTTGTTTATGGCTACATTAGGATACAAAGCCGAGCAGGCACTCAAAGCGGTTGCCTCTGCACAAAGGCAAACAGGGTATGCCGCATTTTCCTGATTGGTTCCTGTAACTGTTTTGCCATTGGCAAGTAATACCGCAGCAGCCACTTTAAAACCGGAATATGGAGAGTAAGAATCTTTGAGTGCCTTCTTTGCTGCTTCGAGTAATTCTGCATCTGCCTTTGAAAGTTCATTGATGTTTTCAAAAACACGAAGTGTAAATTTCAGTTCAAGTTCTTTCATAGAAGTTTGTTTGAATTATTCTGAAATCAAATAACCCAGTTAACCGTGCTATCCAATCGCGCTGGCGAACCGTTGTCTTCTTCTTCTTTTAGTTTTTGCAGTTGGTCGAGCGCAGCAAGCACCACATCGTTAATCACCACAATAAAAGAACCCTTCACTGCATTGCGCACAGCATATTCAATGGCTTCGCTTTCCTTCTTTATAATGGTAATCTTCTTGTTCGGGTCAATGTTCTGAATTCCCTTTTTGAGCAGTGCAATAATTTCATCTTCGGGTTTGCCGCGTAAATGTCTGTCTTGACGAATCACAATTTCATCAAACACTTTTGCTGCTTCTTCGGCTAACTCAATCGTATCTTCATCTCTGCGGTCGCCCACTCCTGCTATTACGCCCACTTTCATAGTAGCATCTACTTTACTCACAAACTTTCCAATGGCACGCATACCATGTGCGTTATGCGCGTAATCTGCCATTACGGTAAAGTTTTTGAAATTGAAAATGTTCATACGCCCCGGTGTTTGCGCAGGCGATGGCACAAATGTTTCGAGTGCAAGTTTAATGTCTTCAATTTTAAAATCGCGCAGATATGCAGCGAGTATTGCACCAAGTGCATTCTGAATATTGAACTCTGCTTTGCCTCCAAACGTAATTGGCGCGTTGGTTACTTTATCCACCCGAATTTTCCAGCTGCCTTTCAAAATAGTGAAGTAACCGTTTTCATACACACAGGAAATACCGTGGTTAGCCGCATGTTCTTTTATGCGCGGATTATTTTCGTCCATACTAAACAGCGCCACTTTGCAATCTACTTCTTCACGCATTTTGTAAACCAAATCATCATCGGCATTCAAAATCACATATCCTTCAGGGAAAACAGATTTAGCCACCACTGCTTTCGCACGCGCTAATTGTTCGAGTGTATCAATGCCCTGCAAGCCCAAATGGTCGGGAGCAATATTGGTGACCACTGCCATATCGCAATTATGAAAACCTAAACCCGCGCGTAGAATTCCACCGCGTGCAGATTCTAATACTGCGAATTCAACAGTCGGGTCTTTCAACACAAACTCTGCACTCACAGGTCCGGTGCAATCGCCCTGCATCATCATTTGGTTTTGAATGTAAACACCTTCGGTGGTGGTGAAACCAACTTTAATTCCCATTTGCTTTACAATGTGCGCAATCAAACGGGTGGTAGTTGTTTTTCCATTCGTTCCCGAAATAGCGATGATAGGAATACGCGCACTTACTCCCGGTGGATACAACATATCAATTACGGGTTCAGCTACATTTCTTCCAATTCCTTCGGTAGGGTCAAGATGCATACGGAAACCCGGAGCCGCGTTTACTTCGAGAATTGCTCCACCGTTTTCGGTAATAGGATTGGTTAAATCATCGGCCATAATATCAATGCCGCAAATATCTAAACCGATAATGCGCGCAATGCGCTCACACATGAACACGTTTGTCGGGTGAACCAAATCAGTAACATCAGTGGCTGTTCCTCCGGTAGAAAGATTAGCTGTAGGCTTTAGCCACAACTCTTCATCCTTCTTTAAAACAGTATCCAATGTGTAACCCAACTTCACTAAAATGTTTTCTGTTTGGTCATCTACTTTAATGGCAGTCAAAACCTTTTCGTGACCATAACCTCTGCGCGGGTCGCTGTTTACTTTGTCTATCAACTGCTGAATAGAACTTTTGCCATCGCCAATTATCGCAGCAGGCGTGCGCAATGCAGCAGCCACAAATTTGTAATTGATGACCAGCACCCGATGGTCTCTACCGGTGATATACTTTTCGCAAATAACCGCACGTGAATATTTCTTTGCCGCATTCATTCCAATTACAGAATCTTCCCAATTGCGAAGATTGGTAGTAACTCCTTTACCATGATTTCCATCGAGCGGTTTGGTGATAACGGGATAACCGATTTTGTCAATCGTATCTTTCAAATCATCTTCATCGTAAACCACATAACCTTTCGGCACGGGAATTTGTGCGGCATCTAATAAGTTCTTGGTGTCTTCTTTATCGCAGGCAATTTCAACTGCAATGTTTGAAGTAGTAGAGGCAACAGTTGCCTGAATTCGTCTTTGGTTTTTTCCGTAACCCAATTGCACCAGTGAATGTTTGTTCAAACGAATCCACGGAATTTTTCTTTTCACCGCTTCATCAACAATAGAACCGGTTGATGGTCCTAATCTTTCTTTCTCGCGTATCTCACGCAGCTCCTGAATATCTTTTGCTAAATCATATTCTGTTCCTGCAATTAATGCCTCGGCAATACGCACAGCACTTTTTGCTGCAAACACTCCCGCATTCTCTTCGAAGTAAGAAAACACTACATGATAAACGCCTTTAGTAGAAGTCTCGCGTGTGCGACCAAAGCCGCAATCCATTCCTGCAAGTGTTTGCACTTCGAGCGCAATGTGTTCAATCACATGTCCCATCCAGGTGCCGTCTTTCACGCGCGAAAAGAAACCACCTTCCACTCCTTCGCTGCAACGGTGCTCCATCATGGTCGGAAACATCTTTTGCAACCGCTCACCAAAACCCGGAATCTTATTGGTGGGTTTTTGTTCCATGTCTTCTAAATCCAAACGCATTACAATCAGTTTGTGTCGCTTGTTGCTCCAGTAGTTTGGACCCTTCATTACTTTGATGTCGAGAATCTTCATAGTAGTATTTAGTAGTTAGTTGATAGTAGTCAGACAATACAGTAAATGCAATTTAGAATTTTTATTGAGCGCGTTGCGTTTCGCAATTGTTGAAAATTATTTTTTGTAATCCTAACCATTTATTGATTTTCGACAGCCAATAAATTGAATGACACCCAAAGGAAAACTGATAGCCATAGGCGGAGCGGAAAATAAAGGAACAGACAAAGATTTGTTTGCTATCAATAAAAACAATCCGAATTACACCGAGCTTGGAATACTGAAACGCATTGTAGCCGAAGCAGGCGGCAGGCAATCGCATATTGAAGTAATTACCACTGCCAGCATGATACCCGGTGAAGTGGGAAGAAATTATTTGACTGCGTTTACCAAAGCAGGTTGCGGTAACGTTAACCACATGCGCATTCGTAAAACAAAAGATGCTGAGAACGAAGAACTAATCGAACGGCTGAAAGTTTGCGATGCGGTAATGTTCAGTGGTGGCAATCAAAGTAAACTCACTTCTGTTTTTGGTGGCACACAGTTTCTTGAAATTTTAAAAGAGCGTTACACGAAAGGAAACTTCATTATAGCAGGAACAAGTGCCGGTGCTATGGCTATGAGTAAGATAATGATAGCCGATGGCAATGCCGCTCACGCGCATTTAAAAGGTGTGGTGAAAATATCTACAGGCTTATGGTTTGTAGAGGATTTCATTATTGATTCGCATGTAAACAAGCGCGGACGATTTGTGCGCATGTCGAAAACCGTTGCCTTGAATCTTTCGCAAATTGGCGTTGGTTTAGGGGAAGATACAGGCGTAGTAATTACCAATGGAAATGAACTGGAAGTAATAGGCAGCGGCATTGTTTTGATTGTTGATGGTAAGCACATACACCACAACAATGTGTTGCGCATAAAAGATGGCGAACCTATTTCTATTGAGAACCTGAAAGTTCATATACTTGAAAAAGGAAACCGCTATAACATAGCCGAGCGAATGTTTATGGAGAACTAAAACAAAAGCATGGAGAAGAAAGCAGCAGCTAAAACTAAAAAGAGAAAAGCGCACACGTCAAAGGATGATGTGGCTATGAAACATCACCTCATCAATAAATACCGCGGGGTTGTTGCCGCGCGTTATGATTATAAGGAGATAAAGAAGACGGTAAAAATTCCGAAGGGTATTACAAGCAGTATGATAAATACACTGCGCAATTATTTTCTCACCAACCTTTATCCTGAGTCGGCACAACGCGAAAAATTGGATGCGGCTTTTGTAGAGTTGGAAAACTACATGGTGCATCCTTCCAAAATATGGAACCTGCTCGGCAACATTACCAGTGCTGTTTTTCGTTTTGGATTTCAGTTTCCTGCGGCAGTAAAGGCGGGAATTGTTTCTATGGAAGCTTACACTTCGGCAAAGCATTTTGAAAATACCCTAACTCATGCCGCGCTTGATAAAGGATTTACCATTCCGTTGACTGACGAACAATTCTATTCGTGTTTAGTGGCTATTCCTAAAGCAGATTTAGAAAAATTCATCAGCGAACTGGAGCAGCTCTTTGCTTCTTTCACCAATACAGAATTACTGGAGAAAACAATTTCTATCATGAACGATGTGGTGGTGAAAATGAAAAGCAAAAGCGATATCTATGGACCCAGCGAAGTAGAAGCCATTGAACTGGGCATTGATATTATGCAAAAAGGTTTGGAGCTTTTTATTAATTATGATGATGAAACCAAACAGGCAATTCTTGATTTTGTAACCAACAACGAAAAAGCATTTTTGGATAGTTTATACGAATAAAAAAGAAGAAGAAGAAGATTCTATGGCAAGCGATGCAAATAATATTTTAGGCGATGGCGAAAAGGATTTATTCGTATGTCCCGATTGCAGAAAGAGAAAAATGTTTCGTGTAAAACGAACCCGCTTTGAAAGAATAGTTGCCGCTATTTCTTTTGGCAATGCGGCAAACAAAAAATTCTATTGCACCAATTGCAATCGTTACATTTTAACCGCTGCGGTAAAATGAGCAAACAGGTTTTTGTTTCTTCTTATGTGCGGCTTCGTAATAATCAAATAGTAGTTGACGGTCAAAAGGTTTTTGAAAACAGCGATTTAAACGCCACTGATTTTCTACAAGCTGCTTACGACCACTTTCAAATCAACTATCCGAAGTTTTTTAAAATGGATAACCTTTGTAAAACAGGTTTCCTTGTGGCAGAACTTCTTTTGCGTAATCAAAATCTGAATGAGAAATTTCAACCGGAAGAAATTGGAATCATTTTCTCCAATGCCAATTCAAGTTTAGATACCGATATTAAATATGAAGCGAGCATTGCTACCGCTCCAAGCCCATCGCTTTTTGTTTACACGCTTCCCAATGTTCTCATTGGCGAAATCTGTATTCGCCATCGCATTAAGGGCGAAGCAGCGTGTTTCGTTTTTGATATATTTGACGCCATCTTTCAAACCGATTATGTGAATTCGCTTTTTGAAACAGAGAAAGTGAAAACATGCATTAGTGGTTGGGCAGATTATTATAACGGAAAAGCGGAAGCTTTTTTTTATTTAGCAGAAACAGGCAAAGAAAATTCAGACATCCATAATTCATTAAACGTCAATAAAATTTTTCAAGGAATATGAGTGAACTCATCGCAACACTTAAAGTTCAGATTATTGAGCAACTGAATTTACAACATCTTAAACCCGAAGATATTGGTGACGACCAGCCTTTGTTTGTTGAAGGTCTTGGGCTTGATTCGATTGATGCGCTTGAACTCATTGTGTTGCTTCAACAGCGCTACGGAATCAAACTTGCCAATCCACAAGATGGTCCAACGGTTTTCAAAACTGTGCGTTCCATTGCCGATTATATTACGGCTCATAAAAAATAATCCTGCTCCTTTATGAAGGTGTTCATTGCGGGGAAGGGTGT
>CANJRM010000083.1 GCA_947476645.1 Bacteroidota bacterium | reverse complement strand
CCATGGGTTCAACCATTTCAAACACGTGCGCATTTTTTCTTTCCACGCTCTTCATAACATTTGATTCCCCACTCATAAGTTGATTTTTTTAGCTTCGCCCCGTTTTAAAGCGCGGCAAAGTTGACAAGGATTTTGATTTTACCAAACGCTGAAAAGCCGCAGGAATTGTTTTCGTTAATAAATTATTTTCAGAAGAAAAATTGCTACAACTCAATAAATATTTTGCGCGTTATAAATGGCGCTTTATAGCGGGTATAGCCTTTGTTATCAGTGCGAATGCGCTCAGCGTTTACAATCCTATTATTACGAAAAACGCGGTTGACCTTATTGTTCGCAATTTAAAAAGTGTGAACAACGCAAGTGAATTCAGCGATGTGGTACGAAACCAAATAAGCACCGATGTTTTATGGTTGTTTCTTCGCTATTTAGTTGTGGCGATGCTGGCAGGAGGATTTACTTTCATGATGCGCCAAAGTATTATTGTGGTTTCGCGATTGGTAGAGTTCGATATGAAAAACGAAATCTACGACCACTATCAAAAACTCGATTTAGCGTTTTACCGAAAAAATAACACAGGCGATTTAATGAATCGCATTACCGAGGATGTGAGCAAGGTGCGCATGTATATAGGTCCTGCCATTATGTATTCGGTCAACTTGTTTTTCACCATCACTTTTGCGTTGGGGTCTATGATGCTGATTAGTCCATCGCTCACGCTGAAGGTTTTAATTCCGCTGCCGCTTCTTTCTATTACCATTTATGTCATCAATGGTTTGATAGGAAGATACAGCGCAAAAATTCAGGCGAAGCTTTCAGACCTTACTACCAATGCGCAGGAAACTTTTTCGGGTATTCGTGTGGTGCAGGCATACGCACGCGAAAAAGAAATGCTTGGCTTTTTTGAAAAAGAAACACAGGAGTATCGCAATCTGCAATTGAAACTGGCGCGTATTGATTCGCTTTACTTTCCCATTATTACTTTTTTAGTGGGTTGCAGCATTATCATTGTAGTTTATGTAGGCGGTAAAGAAGTATCGGCAGGAAGAGTTACCGTGGGTGACATTACTGCGTTTTTGATGTACACCAATATGTTGATGTGGCCTGTGAGTTCGCTGGGCTTTACAGTTTCTATGATTCAAAGAGCAGCTATTTCGCAACGCAGAATCAATGAGTTTCTGCATTACAAATCTTCTATTACTACCGAAGGCGGAATGGAGAAAGAGATTAAAGGCGAAATTACTTTTGAGCATGTTTCGTTCACTTATCCCGATACAGGAATAAAAGCCCTGAAAGACGTTTCCTTTAAAGTGAAAGCAGGTCAACGTCTGGCTATTATAGGCAGAACAGGTTCAGGTAAATCAACTATTGCCGATTTGATTTTGCGCATGTATAATGTAACCACCGGAAAAATTTTGATGGATGGCACTGAAATAAGTCAATATAACACGGGCGCACTGCGCAAACAAATTGGTTTTGTGCCGCAGGATATGTTTCTGTTTTCAGAAACTATTACCGAGAATATTTCTTTTGGAGTGAAAGATGCTGTTAAAGAACACGCTGCGCGTTTTGCGGGTTATGCAGTTATTGCCAATGAGATTGAAAGCTTTCCGCAGGGTTACGAAACTATTGTGGGCGAAAGAGGGGTTACACTTTCGGGTGGACAAAAGCAACGGATTTCTATTGCGCGCGCTCTTATAAAGCAACCGAATGTTCTTTTGCTTGACGACTGTTTGAGTGCCGTTGATACCGCGACTGAGAAGCAGATTCAACAGAATTTAGATGAAGTGCTGCATGGTAAAACAGCCGTAATTATTACACACCGTATATTCTCTTTAATACACTTTGATAATATACTGGTGCTTGAAGATGGTAAAATTGCTGAGCAGGGAACGCACGAAGAACTATTAAGAGCAAAGGGTTTGTATGCCGAAATTTTTGAAAAGCAATTGAAGGAACAACGCGAAGAGAAGACTGAACTTAACGGTACAATCTTTGTTAAATAAAAATATAATTTAGCATATAAGATTTTGTGAGGGGCTATTTTTAATTCAGCAAAAAATAAGAACGTGGAAAATAACAAGGACGGAAAATACAGTGGGTTTTTCAGCAAGAAGCTGAGAGCAGGAAAAAGAAGAACTTATTTCTTTGATGTAAGAAGCACTAAGCAGGGCGATTACTTTTTGACGATTACCGAAAGCAAAAAGAAATTTGAAGGCGAAGGTTACGACAGTCACAAAATTTTTTTATACAAAGAAGATTTCAAAAAGTTTCTTGAAGCATTGAACGAAACGGTCGATTATATTAAGACCGAATTGCTGCCCGATTACGATTATGATGCTGAGCGCCAAACCAGAGCAAACGATGCTTCGGAATCAAATCATTCGGAAAACAATCACACGGTTAAGCCCGCTGCTCCTGTGAATACCGATGCAAACAAACTAAGCGAAAACATTACTCCTAATACCACTCCCGATATAACCGATGATGAGCAGGTAGACTGGAACTAAAACAATTCAAAAAATAAATCCAAAGCCATTGATTCGTCAGTGGCTTTTTTAATGCACCGATTCGTGATAGTTAAATTATTAGAGAATGCTTCGCAATGATTACACGGATAATGGCAAATGATTACACTAATAAAACCCAAAAACCTTTTTATGAAAACAACGACTCTTATTTTATTACTCTCGCTTTGCACTACTTCTTTTCTATCAGCTCAAAAAAAGGAAGAAACAAAGCCGAAGAAAACCGCGGGTGAAGTTTTAAGAGAACTTCCCGATATGCTGATTGCACAACCCGAAGCAGCCGTTGATACGAATGCCAACATACTGATGGAAGATAATCTTTCCATTGTTATCCATCCGCTTTGGAAGGAGAAAGGTTTGCAATCTATTATCGAATACAAATTGCAGAAGACCGATTTCGATCCGCTGGTTTCTACGTTCCCTCTTTCGTCAAAAAAGTTAGTGCAGGGCTTAACCATTAACATGAACACCATCAAAAAAACTTTTGAAGAAAAAAAGCAAATGCTTTTAACTGATGTAAAAAAACACATGCTGGCTTATTACAAAGAAGCAGGTATGGTCGCTGACCCAAAAGAAATTGCAGAGAAAGTAAATGCTTGTGTTTTTGCCACTGAACAATTTAAAACCGCGCAAGGAAAAGAAGGAGTGATTTATTACATCAACGATATTGAGAAACTACAATCGACTTTTACGGTGCTGCTGGTAGTGCCCGGCAATATTCCTTACACCATGGCTTTTGTGCAAATCAATTATTTCCACTACAACTACGAAACTACTTACCCCGAAGATTTATTAGAGTGGCGCATGTTTCCTTACGAAGAAGACCGCCAGGAATACATGGACTTTACCAAGAAGATTTTGAAGACATTTGTGATTAAGTAAATGTTTTACAAAATTTCTTTACGGGTTCTCGATTTTTTATCTTGAGACAAGTTCATCTCTGCCACTCTGCCATTGGCATGTTCATTGACTTAAACGATTCTCTTATTTTCAGCACTTAAATTTTTACTGATGGATGCAATGGATTTTATATCACAACCTATAAGCGATGATGACGTTGATTTTTTACCCATTTTGCCCGATGAAGACATGGCGGATGGCAAAAAAATAGTCATCCCTAATATTCTACCAATACTGCCTTTGCGCAACACTATCTTGTTTCCCGGTGTTGTTTTACCTATCACGATTGGTCGCGATAAAAGCATTGTGGCTGTCAAAGAGGCATACAAAAACAACAAACTGATAGGTGTAGTTGGTCAGCTTGACGGAACAATTGAAGAACCCGAGTTCAACGACCTTTATAAAGTGGGAACAGTGGCGCATATCATGCGCATGATAAAAATGCCCGATGGTTCTACCACAGCAATCATTCAAGGCAGAACCCGCTTTCTTACCAAAGAATTGATTTCATCAGAGCCGTTTATTAAAGCAAATATCGAAGTGCTCGATGACGTTATTCCGGTAAACGATAAAGAATTTGATGCGGTGATGATGAGCATTAAAGAGTTGGCGGGGAACATCATTAAACTCAATCCGCAAATTCCAAGCGAAGCGGCAATCATGCTGAAGAACATTTCGAATCCTGTTACGCTTACGCACTTTATTTCATCGAACTTACAAATTCCTACCGCTGAAAAGCAAAAGCTTTTAGAAGTTGCCGATATGAAAGAGCGCGTGCAATTTGTTCTTGAACATCTGAATAAGGAATTGCAGATGCTCGAAATGAAAAATCAGATTCAGGGAAAAGTTCGCGTAGAAATAGATAAACAACAACGCGACTATTTTCTTTCTCAACAACTTAAAACCATTCAGGATGAGTTGGGAGTTAACTCGGCAGATAAAGATATTCAACGCCTTCGTGATAAGATGACGAAGTTGAAACTGCCGTTGAAAGTAAAAGCGCAAGTGGAAAAAGAATTTGAACGGGTGCAGCGCATGAATCCTGCCGCTGCAGAATATTCAGTGATATTGAATTATGTGGATATTATTCTCGATTTGCCTTGGGGAATTTATACCCAGGATAATTTTAACATCAAACACGCAAAGAAAGTGCTGGATAACGACCAATACGGAATTGATAAAGTGAAAGAGCGCATTCTCGAATACCTCGCAGTATTAAAACTGAAAGGCGATATGAAGAGTCCGATACTTTGTTTGGTCGGTCCTCCGGGGGTTGGTAAAACTTCGCTTGGTCAATCTATAGCACGTGCGCTCGGTAGAAAATACATTCGTATTGCGCTCGGTGGTTTGCATGACGAAGCAGAAATTCGCGGACATCGCAAAACTTATATCGGTGCAATGCCCGGAAGAATTGTTCAGAGTTTGAAGAAGGCTCAGAGTTCAAATCCTGTTTTCATTTTAGATGAAATAGATAAAGTAGGAAACGATTACAAAGGCGACCCGAGTTCTGCCTTGCTTGAAGTTCTCGACCCCGAACAGAACAATGCGTTCTATGATAATTATCTGGAGTTAGAGTATGATTTGAGTAAGGTGTTATTCATTGCTACAGCAAATTCATTGCAAACTATTCAACCGGCTTTGCGCGATAGAATGGAAATTATTCCGATTGAAGGTTATTCTATAGAAGAGAAATTGCAAATTGCAAAAAAGCATTTGCTGCCTAAACAAGTTACCAATCACGGCTTGAAGAAGAAGCAGGTTCAGTTAAGCGACAAGGTACTCGAACGTTTGATTGAAGATTACACCAAAGAAAGCGGTGTGCGCGAATTAGACAGACAACTTGCTTCGGTAATGCGTAACACTGCTAAGAAAGTAGCAGGTGCTGAAAAGTATAATCCGAATATCAAGGAAGAAGACCTCAGCAAAATTCTCGGACCTGAAAAGTTTGACAAGAGCATTTACACAGAAGAAAATATTCCCGGTGTGTCGGTTGGTTTGGCGTGGACTTCGGTAGGAGGAGATATTCTGTTTATTGAATCAACATTGAACAAGGGAACTGGAGTATTGACTATTACAGGAAATCTTGGCGATGTAATGAAAGAATCTGCAACAACAGCGGTAACTTTCTTAAAGGCTAACGCAGAAAAAATCGGAATCAATCATGATATATTTTCGAAAGTGAACGTTCATATCCACTTCCCTGAAGGCGCAGTGCCGAAGGATGGACCAAGCGCGGGAATTACAATTCTCACTTCGCTTGCTTCATTGTTTACTCAACGTAGGGTAAAACCTTTTCTGGCTATGACAGGCGAAATAACCTTACGCGGAAAAGTAATGCCGGTTGGTGGAATCAAAGAGAAAATTCTTGCCGCTAAACGTGCAGGATTGAAAGAAATAATCATGTGCGAAAGAAACCGCAAAGACGTGGAGCAAATCAATCAGGACTATATCAAAGGCATGAAATTCCATTTCGTGAAAAACATGGATGAAGTAGTAGAACTGGCTTTGCTAAAAAACAAAGTGAAGAATGGAATTGATTTGGCTGCTTTACTCACCAAATAAAAAAACAAAGAAGGTCGTCTTTGCAGACGACCAACTTTGAACCTATGAAAACACTAAAAGTTGGGAATTCTATTTTACTTTTTCAACCACCGCTTTGAAAGCTGCGGGATTGTTGAGAGCTAAATCAGCAAGTACTTTTCTGTTTAACTCTACATTAGCAGAAGCTAACTTAGAAATAAACCGAGAATAAGTCAAACCCTCTTCACGCACTGCTGCGTTAATACGGGTAATCCAAATACCTCTGTAATCTCTTTTCTTCAGTTTACGACCTACATAAGCATAAACACCTGCTTTTTCAACAGCGTTTTTAGCTACGGTATAAACTTTACTACGGCTAAGGAAATATCCTTTTGCTTTATCAAGTATCTTTTTTCTTCTTGCTCTTGAGGCAACTGCGTTGACTGAACGTGGCATTTTGGTTTAGGTTTTTCGGTTACAAAAATTCAGTAAATAATATTAAGACATACCGAGCATCATCTTCACTCTCGGCATATCGCTTTTATGAACAATACCTGACTTGGCAAGTTCTTCTTTTCTTTTCTTGGTTTTACGACCCAATAAGTGGCGCTTAAATGCTTTTCCACGTTTAATTTTACCCGACCCGGTAACTTTAAATCTCTTCTTAGCTCCGGAATTTGTTTTTTGCTTTGGCATATAATCGTTTCAATTTTGGGAGCGCAAATATATTTATAGTTTCTACAAAACCAAGCGCGATTATGGCAATAATTCAGCCGTGAATTTGCAGAGGCGTTTTCAACTTGTTGCAAAGGCTGAAATGCAGCAGCCCTTAATCGCACAATTTCTTTCAAATGCCGCGTTCATTAACGCTGATAACTTATTTTTGACCAAAACTTATTCTTATGCTTAAAAAGATTCTTCTCGGTTTACTGGTGTTTGTTTTGTTGCTGGTGGGTGCTATTGTAGCGGTGCCGTTTTTGTTTAAAGACAAAATAAATGCGCGGGTGAAAGAGGAAATCAATAACCGAATCAATGCAAAAGTAGATTATGGCGATTTCAGTTTGTCGCTCATTCGCAGCTTTCCCAACTTTAGTTTTTCATTGAACGATTTATCGGTAGTGGGTGTTGATTCGTTTAAAGACGATACGCTTTTGTTTATGAAGAACTTCAACTTTACCGTTGACCTGATGAGTGTAATTAAAGGCGAGCAATACAAATTGCTTGCGCTCAACGTGGTGGAGCCAACGATTAATGCCAAAGTCAATTACGATGGCAAAGCCAATTGGGATATTATGAAACCATCTGCTTCAAAGACGGAAACTTCGTCTACATCTTCTTCCTTTTCGTTGCAGATTAAGAAATACAAAATAGAAAGCGGCAACATTACTTACGATGACAAAAAAGGAAATTCATTTGCTCAAATTACCGATTTAGATTTTGAAGGAAGTGGCGATGTAACTGCCGATTTGTATGACTTTGTAACCAAAACAAGTATTGCCGAATTGAGTTACCGCAGCGGTGCAGTGCCTTATTTGAGCAAGACAAAGTTGAATGCCGAAATCAATATTTCGGTAGATAATGCCAATAGCAAATACACGTTTAAGGAAAATTCAATTTCGTTGAATGACCTCGGTTTGCAGTTTGACGGCTTTGTGCAGAAAAAGAAAGATGAAATGAATCTGGATGTAAATTTCAAATCGAAACAAACAGAGTTCAAGAGTATTCTTTCTCTTATTCCTGCGGTGTATAAAAAAGATTTTGACCAGATAAAAACAAGCGGCTCGCTCGCGCTAAATGGCGAAGTAAAAGGATTATACAAAGACAAAACCTATCCCGCAATCAATCTGAATTTGAAAGTGAATAATGGAATGTTCCAGTATCCTTCGTTGCCTGTGGCGGTGAAGAATATTTTTATTGCTACCAATATTTCTAAACCTCAAGGCGATTTAGATTTGCTCGTGATCGATATTTCGAAACTGCATTTAGAAGCTGGCACCGACCCTATTGATGCGAAGGTGAATGTGAAAACACCAATGAGTGACCCGAATGTGGTAGCGAATGTTTCGGGTAAGGTTGATTTATCTACCGTGCCGAAATTTTATCCTATGGAAGGATTGAAAACTATTTCTGGATTGCTGAATGTGAATCTTGATTTTGCGGGAAAGAAAAGTGATGTAGATAAAAAGAATTACGCTGCCATTCGTGCAGCTGGAAATTTGAAAGTGACGAACTTAGTTTACGACAGCAAGGAAACGCCTATGCCTGTTCGCGTAATGGATATGCAAATGACATTCAATCCACAGAACGTGACGTTGAATAGTTTCTCTTCAGCTATTGGTAAAAGTGATTTTAATGCCAGCGGCACGCTCGATAATTTTATGGATTATGCTTTTGGCAAAGGAGACTTAGTGGGTGTTATTAATCTTCGTTCATCGCAGTTTGATGCCAATGAATGGCTCAAGAAAGATGATGCGGCTGCAACACCTGCTGCTTCGACTAAAGCAGCTGATACTTCGAAGTCGGAATATTTTAAAGTACCAGCGCATATTGATTTTACCGCTAACTCTTCGTTCGGAAAAATACTTTATGAGAAATTGACGTTGGAGAATGTGAAAGGACAAGTGATTGTAAAAGATGAAGCCATTAACCTCAACAACCTGTTTGCAAATTTACTTGGCGGCAGCGCGAATATCAGCGCGAAATACAACACCAAAAATCTCACTCACCCCGATGTAACCTTTACTTATGACATCAAGAACTTCGACATTCAAAAGACATATACGCAGGTGGGCATGAGCGAAAAGATAGCTCCGGTGATGAAGTATATTCAGGGAAATTTTTCGAGCAATTTGAAAGGCGCTGGAAAACTGAACAAGGATATGAGTGTAGACTATAACTCGCTAACGGGTGATGGCAAAGTGGAAATTCCTTATGCAAAGATTGTTGGTCTTCCGATTTTGGAGAAGGTAACTGCGCTTTCTAAAATTCCTGCATTGCAAAATTTAGAAATGAAAAATGCCTGGACGATTTTGAAATTTAAAGACGGAAAAGTTTTTGTTGACCCTACCGATTTGAAATTCGGGAACGGATACAATATGAATGTGGCAGGCTCGAATGGTTTTGACCAAAGCATTAATTATGATATGCGCTTAGATGTGCCAAGCAAAGATTTAGGCGGTGCTACAGCTTATGCGCAAGGTTTGCTTTCAAAGATTCCGGGCATAGGCGCGAAGATGCCCGATGTAATTGGGTTTTTATTTAAGGTAACCGGTACTACTGCTAAACCAACAGTTACTCTTTCTAAAATTTCTGCCAACGGAAATTCGGCAAAAGATATAGTTACGAATGTGGTAGATGATTTGAAAAAGAAAGCCGAAGAGGAAGCAAAAAAGCAAGTGGATGTGCTAAAGCAAAAGGCAGAAGAAGAATTACAAAAACAGAAAGCACAATTAGAACAACAAGCAAAAGATGCCGCGCAAAAAGCATTGAAAGATGTAGCCGATAAAGCTGCAAAAGAAGCGGCAGACAAAGCAGCGAAGGAAGCCGGTAATAAAGCGAAAGACCTGTTCAAGTTTCCGCATTAGGATTGTAAAGAAGGGCTACATAGTAAATTGATAGACTTACCTTAATCATTCAACTTCAACACCGCAATAAATGCCTGTTGAGGAACTTCTACTTTACCAAACTGGCGCATTTTCTTTTTGCCCTTCTTCTGCTTTTCGAGGAGTTTGCGTTTACGCGAAATATCGCCACCATAACATTTGGCAGTAACATCTTTGCGGATAGCAGAGATAGTTTCGCGGGCTATAAATTTTGCCCCGATAGCTGCCTGAATTGGAATCACAAACATTTGTCTTGGGATAATCTCTTTCAGTTTCTCGCACATTCTGCGGCCAAAGTCTGCGGCCTTGCTGCGGTGAATCATGGCCGAAAAGGCATCTACCTGCTCAGAATTTAAAAGGATATCGAGCTTTACTAAATCACCGGGGCGGTAACCAATAGGAGAGTAGTCGAACGAAGCATAACCGCGTGAGATTGATTTCAAACGGTCATAGAAATCAAAAACAATTTCTGCCAATGGCATTTCGAAATGAAGTTCAACTCTGTCTTCAGTCAAATAACTTTGGTTAATGAGAATACCGCGCTTGTCCATGCACAAAGTCATGATGGAACCAATGTATTCGGGCTTCGTAATTACCTGTGCTTTGATATATGGTTCTTCAATACGTTCAATGCGGGTGATATCGGGCATGTCAGCCGGATTATGAATAGTTACCTTTTCGCCATTGCTCAAATAGGCATCGTAACTTACCTGAGGCACGGTGGTAATGATGGTCATATCATACTCGCGCTCTAAACGTTCCTGCACAATTTCTAAGTGCAGCAATCCAAGGAATCCGCAACGGAAACCAAAGCCGAGTGCAATAGATGTTTCAGGTTCGAATACTAAAGATGCATCGTTGAGTTGTAGTTTCTCTAACGAATCACGAAGGTCGGTGTAATCATCGTTATCCATAGGGTAAATACCCGCAAACACCATTGGCTTCACATCTTCAAAACCATGAATACCTTCGGCACATGGATTGTTTTTGAGGGTAATGGTATCGCCCACTTTAATCTCTTTAGCGCTTTTTACACCGGTAACAATGTAACCTACATCACCGCACTTTACTTCGGCACGTGGTTCTAAATCAAAACGAAGAATCCCCACTTCGTCAGCCAAATAATTTCCACCGGTGTTGAAGAAATGAACCTGGTCATTTTTCTTTAACGAGCCATCCATGATTCGGAAATATGCAATGATTCCACGGAAGGAATTAAACATACTATCGAAAATCAAGGCGCGAAGTGGTGCATCAGGATTTCCCTTTGGTGAAGGAATTCGTTCAATGATAGCATCGAAAATTTTCTCTACTCCTAATCCTGTTCTTCCGCTGGCATGAATAATATCTTCGCGCTTGCAATCCAACAGGTTTACCATTTGGTCTTCTACCAATTCAGGATTTGCCCCTTCCATATCAATTTTGTTGATGATAGGAATGATGGTTAAGCCCTGCTCCATAGCGAGATAAAGATTCGAAATAGTTTGTGCCTGAATACCCTGCGATGCATCAATCAATAACAAAGCGCCTTCACACGCTGCAAGCGAGCGCGAAACTTCGTAACTGAAATCAACGTGCCCCGGAGTATCAATCAAATTCAACACATACTTCTTTCCGTTTCTCAGAAAATCTAACTGAATAGCGTGGCTCTTGATAGTAATGCCGCGCTCACGCTCTAAATCCATATTGTCGAGCACGGTGTCCATCATGTTGCGTTCACTAATGGCTTTAGTGGTTTCAATCAGTCTGTCGGCAAGGGTGCTTTTGCCGTGGTCAATGTGAGCTATAATGCAGAAGTTGCGTATGTTTTCCATGTTTTCAATTACCGCTTTACGAGCGAGGGCGCGAATATAAACGCAATTAGCAAAAATGAGCTGTGTAGTTGTTGATGAAGTTTAGGGGAAGCAATTGGCTTCTCAACAATTGGCAATAATCAGACGGTGATACAAATTGAAACTTGTGAACTTGTTACAACGTATAAAATTATACTTAGCTTAACCCTTGTGAGAAAGATTTTTGTTTTAACCCTACTTACTGTTTGCTTTTATACATCGCGCGCTTCGTGGGATGTGCTCTTTTGCACCAATACCGATAGCCTGGGAAACTGCAAAGGCAAAGGTGAAACCTTTAGCTGGAATGGTGACAAAACGCCTATTGAATTAATTGTGCTGAATAAAGATGGGCTCGGTTTAGAGAAGCTTCGTTACATGATTTTCAACATGAAGACCGATAGGGAAGGAAAATTGTATGCTGATTTATCGCTTATAACAAGACCCAAATCTCTTTTCGCAGTAAAGCGGATTTACTTTTACAAACCTGGCTACTATAAAGTTGATGTGCTCGATGCAAAGGATAATTTTCTCACCACGGGTTTTATTACCATTAGTGACAGACCGGAGCAGTAATAAATTTTTTAGAAATCTCTTGTGTGAACTGCCAGTGCTAATTTAAGCAACAGTTCTTTTTGTTCTTCTTTTACATCAACCGATTGGAGTGATTCAATAGCTGTGGTATACAGTTCATCCATGCGTTTTTCAGTATCGGCTTTTACACCGAGTGCATTAAACAAATTTTTAACTCCCGCTATTTTCTCTTCTTCATTCTTGTTCAGCAATAAAGCATTGAGCTCATCGCGTTGTTTGCCCTTAGCTTTGTGCAAAGCAGTAATGAGCAAATATGTTTTCTTGTTTTGAAGAATATCGCCACCTATTCGTTTGCCCACTTTAGCTCCTTCGCCAAATGCATCGAGGTAATCGTCTTTGATTTGAAATGCCAAACCGAGGTTAATACCAAAATCATAAATCTTTTGTTGATTGATTTCATTGGCTCCTGCTAACACAGCGCCTAACTGCAATGAACACGCCAGCAAGACCGAAGTTTTGTATTCAATCATCTTGAGGTATTCGGGCTCAGTTACATCTTCGCGCTTTTCAAAATCCATATCCATTTGCTGGCCTTCAAAAATTTCAATAGCTGTTTTGTTGAAAATGCGCAACACTTCGGGTATGGCCTGCAACGGAATATCGGTAAGGTATTTATAAGCATAAGCCAGCATTACATCGCCTGCTAAAATGCCGGTGTTTACTCCGAATAATTTATGAACGGTAGGTATGCCTCTGCGTATATCGGCATTGTCCATAATATCGTCATGCACTAAAGTGAAGTTGTGAAACACTTCCATGGCAAAAGCAGGATTAAGCGCCTGCTGCACATTGCCGCCAAACAAATCGGCACTCATCATCAACAGTAACGGGCGAATTCTTTTGCCCTTAATGCTCATGATATGTTTAACGGGGTCGTAAAGCCCCGATGGACTTTCATTGAAATTACTGCTGCTGAATTTTTGTTCGTAAAAGGAGAGGAGTTCTTCGGGTAGATACATAAAGGATGGGGCAATGATAAATATTTTTTTACAGCCCGTGCTTTAGTAAGGAGAAATGTTACGTGTTTATTTGATAGAATAATAACCCGAAAAGAATCACTGGCAGGACCTAACAATACCAAACCAACTATTTACAAATGCAAAAGATGCAAGAGGGGATGCAAATAGTAAATCGCCTGGATGATTTAATGATGGACTTTAACTAAAAATTGAGTCAAAGACACTAAAAAGTGTCCCCCATACTATACCTTAAAAATAAAAACCCTTGCACCTGCATTGGTAACAAGGGGTTTGTTGGGGGAGGGAGCGGATTTGAACCGCAAGTACGCTTCAATCTCAACTTATCGAACTTTTCGAATGATTACCACTTGGTTAATTTTATGCTGAGCAAACTAAAATGGTACATCAACCGATGAAGAAAATTTAATAAACACGTAAGACATTAAAGTACCGAGCCATCCCGGTTATAGCCATACTTTTCAAAGATGCTTTTCTCCGAATGGTATACGCGATTTTTCAGCTCTTCACTCCATATTGGTTTTGGGGTTTTACTTTCGTTAACCCTTTGGGTGCTTTCAAAAATATTTTTGTCGAATTTAATTTCGAGTGTATCGAAAATTCTTGAAGCATCGTAGTTCATGGTTTCTAACCTGCCCACGTAATTGATATGTTGGTGAGGGGTATAGCGGGCGTATAGTTTGGTTAAGAAAGCGGGTTCAGCGTTTAAAACGTTTTCTAAAAAAATATTGAAATCGTCATTGGCAAAAGGAAGCAAGAGGTTGATTGGATTCCAATTATCTACAGGAATTTCAAATCTGTTTTTGGATCGATACTTATTCAAATTGTTCCAATGAAGCCCATACATAAACCGCCAATACGATTCATACCATGCATATGGATTTCGTACAAAACAAAATTTGAAACACGATTTGGCATAAGCCTCAATGTTTTTTCTTATCAAAAAACTGGAACGAATAGCATTAGCCGGATAATATTTAAAAGTGTGTAGGGTGCGCTCCATATCTGCATGTTCATAGCCAAAATCGATAACACTCAGATTTGAATCCTCTAAAACTTTTCGAAAGAAGGTGCCACCTGTTTTAGGAATGTGCAAAAAAATGGCGTTGTTTTTTAGTAAACATGACATGCGATGAAAATAGAAATAAATGATTTCTGTTTTTGCATAAATCGTAATCCCAATTTGTATCTCGGTCTATCACGCTATTCTGTCTAATAAAAATGGATAGAAGAAGTGTTTTTTAGTTGCAGTTGTGGGAGAGATGAATACTGAAAATCTGCAGAGAACCAATAACCGTTTTTGAACATTTCGGTTATTTTCGGTAAATAAATTATATCTTGATGTGTCTGGTTCAATTTTATCCCCTTTTAAAACTGTCCGCTTGAGTCGCCCCGAATTAGTTGAACAAACTGAAGGTAAAGTATTGGGCAATACGCAGTCCTCTTTTTTACGTACGCTTCTCTATTTCGACATCTTTAATCATCCACTTACCCTAGAAGAAATATTCTCTTATTCCTCTTCTCTCGATATAGCTGAAATACAGCACGAAGCGGACTATCTTCTCCGGCAGAATTGGATTGCAACTGCTAACGGAAAATATTTTCTGAAAGGCAAAGACTCAAATGTTCAGTTTCGTGAATTGCTGAATAAACGGGCAAACTCTTTTTATGAAAAAGCCGACCGCTATACGAAGTTGATTTCCCGCTTCCCATTTGTGAGAGGTGTTTTGATTACCGGCTCGCTGAGCAAGGGTTGTATGGAAGAAAATGGCGACATCGATTATCTCATCATTACCAAACCCAATCGGCTTTGGCTATGCAGAACCTTGCTAACCGCTTATAAAAAAACGGTGCTGTTCAATTCGCGAAAATATTTTTGCGTGAACTATTATCTCGATGCCGACTCTCTTCGCATACCCGACCATAACCTGTTTACGGCTACTGAAATTACTTCGGCCAAGCCCGCTTACAACGCGGCCATTTGCGAACAGTTTTTTATGGCGAATAACTGGACAGAACATTTTTATCCCAATATGCAGCAGCAAAATCTATTTGCTGTACATGAAAAAACAGAAACCAATTTGAAACGGCTTTTAGAAAACTTATTGGGTGGCAAAATTGGTGAGCTGGCTGACGAAGGCGCCATGCGCCTTTTTATGTGGCGTTGGAAAAACAAATTTAAAGGAGAAGACAAAAAGAGGTTTGAGGTAAACTTTCGCTCGCGCAGAAACGTTTCTAAACATCATCCTCACGGTTTTCAATTTAGAGTGATGAACAGCTACGAGCAAAAAATCAAAGATTTCGAAACGCAATATAAGGTGAAACTGACATGAGCGCGCGCATTCTCTTCACGCATTCCTACTTCATGCGT